>JAJRAP010000139.1 GCA_028679855.1 Candidatus Methanoperedens sp. | reverse complement strand
GTAACAAGCGGAGCACTTGCCTCAAACGCATTCGCAGTAACCAATACAGGCGGGGCTTCTGCAGCCCTGACATGGATGATATTGAGCTGGTATCACAAGAAACCCAGTGTCCTTGGCACTGCGACCGGGGGCGTTGTGGGTCTTGCATCAGTTACTCCGGCTTCCGGGTTCGTAACTCCGCTTGCTGCCATTGCAATAGGAGCAATAGCATCTGTAATAAGCTATTATGCGATGTTGTTCAGGATGAAGCGCAATATAGACGAGTCGCTTGATGTCTGGGCATGCCACGGCATAGGAGGAGCATGGGGCGCCATTGCCACAGGTATCTTTGCAACGACCCTTGTGAACCCCGCAGGCGCGAACGGCTTGCTGTATGGGAACAGCGGACTTCTTAACACGCAGATAATTGCTGTCGCAGTGACCTGGATTTACGCATTCGTCGTTACGTTTATACTGGCGAAGGTCATAGATGCAACCATTGGTTTACGCGTCGGCGAGGAAGAAGAAGCTGTTGGTCTTGATGTATCCCAGCATGCAGAGAAGGCTTATTCGTGAGGTCATTGGATGAAAAAGATCGAAGCAATAATAAGACCCGAAGTTCTTGATCAAGTTCGAACAGCGCTCGAAGGGAAAGGTATCCTTGGCATGACTGTCACAGAAGTTCAGGGACGCGGGCGCCAGAAGGGCATCTGCCTTCAGTGGCGTGCGGGACAATACTGCGTAGAATTCCTGCCAAAGATCAGGATAGACATGGTAGTGGACGATGAACTCGTTGAATCTGCAATAGAAGCGATAACTTCAGTTGCGAAAACCGGCAGGAATGGCGATGGGAAGATATTCATCTACCCTGTCGAAGAAGTTATACGCTTGAGCACCGGAGAGAGAGGAAAGGAAGCGATATAGACTTTTCTAAACCATCCGTCCATCCTTCAGCCTTATTATCCTGTCCACCTTCTCGTCGATATCGGGTTCATGCGTCACCATTATAATGGTCTGTCCTGTCCCCCATTCCAACAAGTCAAACGTTGCGACGGCACACCCAACCGCAGCAGAGCTGTGGGGCATGATTGTGCCGTCGCTTTGCAGTTTTGTTTTCATTTAAAATCCAAAAGTTTCATTTGGCTATAACCGTCCTTTTCTTCTTTAGTACCTTGCTTCTCAACATAACTTTTTATTGGCATATTTAATAAACCGACCCCAGTATGGATATACCATCTTTTCCCACCATGATCTGATGTTTTTCCATGCTGTGATTAGCACCCCGCATTTTTCTTATCTGGATATACCTCTTAACATTCTCCTTGGCTTCGATTACCCCCAGTTCTATTATGCCATCGGCAAGGAAATACTCTGGGTGCTCGACATGATCAGCAGAGCTAACAAATACATACTTATCGGGAGAGCAGGTTTCCAATATAAGGAATGATGTCAGGTCTTTATCCCTTAACCGTGTGAAAAAGTGATACATATTCTTCCTGAGATTTACCCCGGTTGAGATAGAATAGAATGCATTTAGCGAATCGAGGGCGAAAAACGTAAGGTTGTCGTATTTTTCCCTATAAAAATCTATCATATCTTCCGTAACCTTGACGATATCCAGTTCTTCATTCTTCGATTCAGATCTCATATCCTCATAATCGAAAATGTGAAGTAAGTCCGATTTCCTGATCCCAAGGCTTTCCATATTCCTGAGGTGGCTTTCCTTGGTTTCTTCAAGACTTGCATACAGGCCATGCTCGCCTGTATCCGCTATATGGTTTGAAAACATATTGAAGATAAAGCTCGTTTTCAAAGCCCCTTCTATCCCGGTTACAAGTATCACCGAGCCCTTGGGTATGTCTCCATCTTTAAATAACCCATCCAAGCCTGTGATAGAGTTCCTGAACATATCTTAAAATATTGACCTTCGGTTCTTGATTGAATTCAAAATATACTCTTCTGCCTCGATAAATTCATCTATTCTTTTCTCGATAATCTGCTTGCCTTCCTGAGTGGCAGAATATCGTTTTGTTCTCATGTCGCCTTTTGCAAACTCTGCCCGTATGATGCCTTCGTCTTTCAGACAATATAAAAGCGAGTAAACAGTTCCCTGGCTTAAAAAAACATTATATCTTGCAAAAATTTCCTTTATCAGATCATAGCCGCTTATTGATATCTCAGCCAGCATTGAAAGTACAATGATTTCAAGATGACTTTTAATAATATTTTCTTTAAGTTGGTGCGAATTCAATTTTGGAGGTTCAATTTCCAGTACTATCTTAACATTTTCTATATTTTTACTTTCTCTATCCAATCTCTCAATCACACTACTGGACATGCTCATATTCCCTCCATTTTTCTAAATATGGTTTTCCATCATAACATTCCATAAGCATTGTATAATCCTGTCAAGGTATATATTAGTAATTTCGTATAATATTATATCAATTCATAAGATTAGTTGAATCTGATAAGATTAGTTGAATCGTATAATCACAGAATTAAATTGTTTGAAAATTCTCTATTTTCCGGGAACGATCTTTGAAATAATTGAAGAGTTCTTCTCCCCATAAAAGAGCAGATTTATCTTGGCTTATTAATTCTGTTTTAGAATCAAAAGTTCCATTTTTATAGAAAAGGCAAATAGCAACAAAGACATCAGTCACAATGCATGTGAGTCTGATATCCTCATCAGAGATATAAAAGTTCATATTCTTAAAACCCAATACTTGTGTAAATATATCTATGTTTTCCTTTCTTATTTTATCAATTGCGTTTCTGGTCACTAAAATGGATATGTCGATTCCATTTTCAGCCAGCGGTAAAAAGAAGTTTGGGTACATTGGATGAATTATGGGCGAAATAACCTTGATTTTTTTAGATTTCAAAATATATTCCAGGCATTTTTTGTGCGGTTCATAGATTTCTTCGATACTGCATTCGAGTCTCTGAGTATTACCAAGTTCGCCAATTTTCATAAGCAACTGCAGCGGGATTGCTCCGACATCGTGATCCATCCAGAATTTTTCATTATCTTCCAATACATGCAATGTTTTAACCAGTGGTTGAAAAAGCTGCGCCACGACTTTTCCAACTGGAGTCAGAAAATAGTATTTATTATCTCTAAAAATCAGATTCTTGGTTTCCATTTCCTTGAGGCGTGGAAGAATTTCTGGAGAAGATGTATTGAAGTGGCTTTTAATCTCCGTTATGGTTTTTGGCTCATTAAGCAATAAAAAGAGAAGATCTTCTCGTTTCTCTGAATATGTAAGTACACTTAATAGTCCTCTCGACTTCATCTGAAACAACTTCCTTTGAGACTTTTTGACCCCTTCAATTCGCTATCTTTGGTCAGAGCATAAATAAAGCTATTGGAGGGCTAATGATCATTCATACATAAGTGCAGTTGAGGTTATAAATCTACCTTGTCCATAATCCTTTCAATAAGTGCAAGCTCCCTTTCATCAAGGGCAGCAGGACTTACAGGCAAAATAAATACAGCCTTATGCAAAATAACCCACTCACGTATATCATGCAAAAATTTTAAAACTGGGGTATAACCATTCATGATAATCGGGTATTCTATACCATCCAGCAATACAATCGGGTCTTTGCTTTTCTTAATGAAATCGTATATCGTGCCCGCCATTATCTCAAGATTGGCTGGATTGATGCTATCATTACCATGTTTACTTATCCAGAAAATCGGGCTTGTTTGCAGGAGATATTTCTGCCTTATCTCTTCAGGTGAATTAATTGTAAAGCACAACCCCTGTGCTCTCGACTGCATACAATATTTGCAGGGACAGAGCAGAGTGCATCTTTCGCATCCTATACTTTCACAGGAAAAAGTCTCAGGATGCCTGCACTCTGCACATGCGCCCTTTATCAGGGATACAAAAATTTCGAAGGCAGCCTCTGATTTAAGTTCTTTCACCAGATAGACCCTCCCTCTTTTTAATCTTGCGCATTCGAAGTTTGCCACAGGCTCGGTGACAGGAACCACTTTTGGTTTTTTCTTAAAGATATCAAACATTTCAATCACCCTTTGGAAGTGTGAAATAAAATGTGCTTCCTTTTCCGTCCCCTTCGCTCTCCACCCATATCCTGCCCCCGTGCGCTTCTACGATGCCCTTAGCGATGGTAAGCCCGAGTCCCATCCTCTCAGATTCCCGCATCAGGGATTTGCCGCCCACTGTATAGAACTTCTCAAATATCATCTCATGCTCTTCTTCAGGTATCCCTATGCCTGTGTCGGAAATCGAAACACGTATGTGCTTTTTTTCTTCTTTTATTTCCACTTCTATCCTTCCCTTATTTGGGGTATATTTGACGGCATTGGTGAGCAGGTTGTTGAATACCTGCTTTATACGCTGCGCATCTCCCTCGATCTCAGGCAGGTTTCCATTCACCCTTAATGACATGGTATGTTCCTTGAGGTCTGCCAGCTTGCTCACATCTTCTACTGCACTCTTCGCAATCTTTTCAAGTTTTAAAGGATACTTCTGGAGCTTAAATTTCCTTGACTCAAGCCTTAATGTATCGAGCATGTCCTCAACCAATCGTATCATATGGTCTATCTGGGAGCGCATGATTGTAAGTTTTGCGAGCTGATTCTCTGTAAGTTCGCCCAGCATGCCGTCCTCGAACATCTCAAGGTAGCTGTTTATCACGGTAAGAGGAGTTCGAAGCTCGTGCGAGGCTGTTGAGATAAAATCTGATTTTGCCTCATCTTCCTCCTTGAGTTCTGCGTAGGCATTCTCAAGCTTCCCATAGGAGTCGCGAAGCTCTTCTTCAAGGCGCGTAAGCTCGGTAATGTCCTCCATCAAAAGCATCACCCTCCTCAGGCTCACATCAGCTTCTTTCAATGGATGTATTTTATAAAAAAAGAACAGCCCTCCAGGGTATCTGAGCTGCCCGCCGCTGAAAGGATAGCCAGTATCGAATACCTGTCTGATTTTTTCATCGATGCTGGTTTTTTCAATCAGCATTGAGGAGAAAACCCGTTCAAGCCGCTCGCCAACTACCTCCCGCTCCTTTTTACCTGATTTTACATAGTAGTTCCTGTTTGCATACAGTATCTTCAATCCCCTGTCCAGAATAATAATAGAACTCGGTATCGCCTCTATAAGTTCCTCCTGGTATGCCCTGACAGCTTCAATTCCCTTCATCTTCACCCAGCGAGTTAATTGCGTTTAGCAAATCCTTTGTCTTAAAAGGCTTCATGACAAAACCGCTTGCTCCTGCCTCGATACACTCTTTCTCAAGCCCGCGCTTTCCAACTGCTGTTACTGCGATTATCTTCGCATCAGGATCGTAGTCTATTATGTTTCTGGTAGCGCTGATACCATCCATCTTTGGCATCAGTATGTCCATGAGCACCACATCGGGATTCACTTCCATGTACTTTGGCAGCGCTTCTTCTCCATTTACTGCATCATACACTTCATAGCCGCGCGCTTCCAGCGTATCCCGGAGTGCTTTGAGCACATACTGGGCATCATCTACTACAAGAAGCTTGATTTTCGTCATTATTGCAATAAAAGGATCGCAGTTTTATTATATCTTACTATGTTTCAATTTTCGAAACAAAATTTGAAACAAGTTTTAAAACAAATTTTGAAAGATGAAAGGTTATTTTATACCATAAATCTAAGTAGCCAATGTGATTGCTATGCTACAAAAAATTACACAAAAAGAAAAAGAAACTTGCTTCAAGTCTATTGGGACAATCATGCTTACCTGTATCATTGCTTCTTGTCTAAGAAGTCAGCCACGGACCTGGAGAATGGATTGGGTAAAACCGGGCGGACCTGCTCTCTCTTGTCCGCCCACTTTTTTGAGGTGGAATTCATGAGATTGGGCGTTAGACCGCATATGAGAAAGAAAAAGCTTGCAGATGTCGATGCTGGAGCCGGTATCACAAATATAGGTGAAGTGTTCAAAGGAATCGGCAGCCTCATAGATATTGTTTCGGAGATGGCTGGAAAAGAGGAAGAAAAAGCAGAACGGACTGGCGAGATAAAGACTCCAGGCGGAAGAGCCATGTACGGTATTTCAATAAAGAAAGGCGGCGCCGGATTAGAGGTTGAGCGATTTGGAAACATCGTGCGTGAGACAGAAAAGGGACCGATTGTGGAAGAGGGTCGTGAGCCCTTTGTGGACATCTTTGAGGAAGGAGATAACATAGAGGTAATAGCTGAGCTTCCTGGAGTCGAGGAGAAGGACATCTCCTGCGAGATAAAGGATGATGTGCTTATCATTAATGCCTGCGGCGATGGCAGAAAGTACAGTAAAGAAGTGTTGCTTCCCTGCAAAGCTGCCCGCCTCAAAACAGTATACAAGAACGGTATTTTCAAACTGACCCTAAAAAAAGAAAAAGAAGAAAAACGAAAAACGTCACACTCCTCGAAATTATCGGGAGAAATAAATAAAACAAAGGAGGAAACAAAATGACACATGGACCTGAATCGTCCAGTCTGGCAGAAGTGCTTGACAGAGTTCTGGACAAAGGAGTAGTCGTGGATGTATGGGCAAGAGTATCCCTTGTCGGGATAGAGATCCTGACCATAG
>JAJRAP010000138.1 GCA_028679855.1 Candidatus Methanoperedens sp. | reverse complement strand
TGTAATCCTCAGATGGCGATTTGGTATTAAATACGACGAAATCAAATTATGCGGTCTATCGTAGGACACTGCCGCTTTTTCTGAGATTAAAAAGTTATACGATGAAGAGAAAAAATCTTTTGAAACCTTTAATGAAGCTCAGATAATAAAACATTTTTTGGACCCCATTTTTAAGATCCTGCTTTTTGAACCCGAAACCGAAGAAGCCGCTGGAAGCGAGTTCCCTGATTATGCCTTTTTCAAGGATAAGGTTTCAAGAATTGAAGCTCATAAAAACAAGGGAACGATTTCTTTTTACACAAATGCGATTGCAATCGGGGAGGTAAAAAAATGGGATCTCGACATTGATGGCAAACCCATCCATCAGCTAAGAAATTATCTGGACGTCACTGGAAAAAAATGGGGAATCCTCACCAACGGCAGAAAATGGAGGTTGTTTTGTAAGGAAGAAGGACGCGATGATTACTATGAAGTTGACCTTCATTCACTCCTTGATAGCACCAATTTAGAGGAGTTCAAATACTTCTTTTATTTCTTCCGCAGAGATGCTTTCCTGACTCTTCCAGAGGTATTCCTTGAACAGGTATTGCGCGGTTCAGAAGACCATGCGAAGGCGATAGGTAACAACCTGAAAGATAATGTCTATAAAGCGATGAAGAAAATCGCGGATGGATTCTTTGGACGAACCCAGAATAATCTTGACCGGAATAATGAGACAGCGCGGGAGCTTGTCCATAAAAACACCATGCTCCTCCTTTATAGGCTTCTTTTTCTTCTCCATGCTGAGGACAGGAACCTGCTTGACCTCAAGAATCCAAAATACATGACAAACCACAGCTTTTACAGAATCAAGAAAGAGGTCGAGGAAAAAAGAGGACGCAGTGAGCAGGGTTATGATAATACGGGTACGTTCATCTGGGACGGTCTGAAAAATCTTTTTGGCCTCATTAATCTGGGAAGCGAAGCTTTTGGTGAGAAGGAGTTCCACGTTCCAGCCTATAATGGAGGTCTTTTTGACGCGATTAAAAATCCTGAGCTTGAGATATGGAAAATAGGGGATAAATATCTTGCAGAGGCAATCCATTTGCTCACATGGAGCGATATCAATGGTTCGGGATTTGTGGATTACTCTGACCTGGAAATCCGCCACCTCGGAAGCATCTACGAGGGTTTACTGGAATATAAACTAAAGGTGGCAGAGTCCGATATTGTCACGAAAGGGAATGAATGGGTAATTCTTGAAAAATACAACGAGGAAAAGAAGCAAAAAAAGGCTTTTGAGGATTTTGATGAGTTCAGCCATGCAAGAAAAGGTGAGTTGTATCTTGCGACCGATAAGGGAGAGCGCAAGGCGACCGGCTCGTATTATACGCCTGATTATATTGTGAATTATATAGTCAAGAACACGGTTGGACCAGTTGTTGAAGAGAAATGGAGAGAAGCCGAAGGTAAGAAGCTGAACCTGATTGATGCCACTCTGTCCGTGAAGGTGCTTGACCCTGCGATGGGCAGCGGGCATTTTCTTGTCGGCTCCGTGGAATTCCTTGCAGACAGCCTTATAGATGCGGCGCAGAAAGATATCGATGCCGGGCGCCTTTCAGACGAGTCGCGCTTTTATGATAAGGGCTGGGCGCGCCGCGAGGTAGTGGCGCATTGCATCTACGGGGTGGATTTAAATCCGATGGCTGTGGAGCTTGCCAAGGTAGGGCTGTGGCTGACCACAATAAGCAGGGAGAAACCGCTTTCGTTCCTCGACCACAGGCTGAAGCAAGGGAACAGTTTGATAGGGGCGCGGCTTGAGAATTTACATGAATATCCAGACTTAAAAGGAAAGAATGTAAAGCGTGCTGCTCAACAGAGTGCCGCTCAGCAAAGGTTTGAAGTTGAAATTGAGAGGCCGTTTTTCGAAAGAATTATAAAGATACTTGATACTTTAACCGATATTAATGATGATTCAATCGAGAATATTCACAAAAAGAAAGATATTTTCGAAAAATTGTTAGCTTCATCTGAATACCAACGCATAAAAGCCGTCGCAAATGTTTATACGGCTGTTTATTTTGGTAGAGAACCAGTTTCAGTCAAAGGGCGACCGAAAGATGGTTATTACCAAATATTTTGGGGTCTTAATAAGGACGAAGCGGAGTGGCGCAGAAGAACAATAAATTATCAATGGTTCAGGATGGCGCAGAAGCTCGCTGAAGAAAAATCTTTCTTCCACTGGGAGCTTGAGTTCCCCGAAATCTTTTTCGAAGGCGGCGCGCCAAAGGAGAATCCGGGGTGGGATGCTGTGGTGGGGAATCCGCCGTATATTCGTGATAGATTGCAACAAGAAGTTACTGAGAATAATTTCTTTTCTATTGAATTCAGATCAGCCTATCAAAAATACGATATATATGCCCTATTTGTTGAAAAAGGTATTTATTTGCTAAAATCAGGTGGAGACTTAGGTTTTATTATTCCTAATAAATTTATGGCAGCTCGATATGCAATTCCTTTAAGGGAAATTCTCTTAAAAGACACCTGTATGAAGCATATAGTGGATGTTTCTCAAATAGGCGTTTTTCTAAACATTTCCGTTTATCCTCACATAAT
>JAJRAP010000137.1 GCA_028679855.1 Candidatus Methanoperedens sp. | reverse complement strand
GCAAAATACCTCAGTCAGGCATCTCTAAGATACTCATACAGATTTTTATTTATCCCTGGAACGATTGGTTCTATAACCTGGCTTTGCTTGAACGAGTCCAATGTTTTAAAGATAAAACATGGCTTAGTTGTTGCATGTCTCGGAGATTCAGGTAAGTTTTCTTATAAGAGAAGCCGTCAAGGTAATGCAGAAATTGATAGGGCGGTTATCCGCGCATTGCAGGATTCCGGGGATGATTTTGAAGTGCTTGAGTTTGTTCCATACGGTTATGATGAGCGACAGTATTGTTCACCTGGTTTTAACCTACCTGTTGGTTGTTTAATGAGAACTCCTTATGGTCGTTATGCTGAATATCATACATCGGGAGATAATTTAGATTTTATTCAGCCTTCATACTTGTCTGACTCATTTTCAAAGTATCTTTCAGTGGTGAATATTCTTGAGAATAATAAAACATACGTTAATACAAATCCAAAATGCGAACCGCAATTAGGGAAAAGAGGATTGTATAAGTCAATTGGCGGCCAAAGTATGACTGCGGTAGATCAGATGGCGTTGTTATGGATACTGAATCTATCTGATGGTCAACATACATTATTGGACATTGCAGAAAAATCTGGGACGGAGTTTGACCTCATTAAGAGAGCAGCAAATATTTTACTGAGAAATGATTTACTTAAAGAGTGTCCGGAATAGCTATATAAACTATAGGTTACTATAAGGTGAATTGAATAGTAATTCTAATAAGAAGGTAATTGGTCTAATACCAGCAGCGGGGAAAGCATCTCGATTGGCACCTTTACCCTGTAGCAAGGAATTATTGCCTATTGGTTTTCATCAAGTGGAAGAAAGTCGTAGTTTGCTACCTAAAGTAGTTAGCCATTATCTATTAGAGAAAATGCGGCTGGCAAATATTAAGAAGGCATACATAATACTGCGCGAGGGCAAGTGGGATATTCCCGCATATTTTGGTGACGGAAAGATGCTTGACATGCATCTTGCTTATCTCATAATGGATTTGCCTTATGGTGTGCCTTATACCTTGGACCAGGCATATCCTTTTGTGCAAGATGCCATAATAGTTTTAGGATTCCCAGATATAGTTTTTCAGCCAGAAAATGCCTTTGTGAGATTACTTGCCAAACAAAAAGAATCCAATTCAGATATTGTACTAGGACTTTTTCCCACCACTCAACCGCATAAGACGGACATGATAGACTTTGATGACAGCGGTCGAATCCGTTCAATTCAGATAAAACCTGCTAAGACCCATTTAATTTATACTTGGCAAATTGCAGTCTGGACGCCACGGTTCACTCGTTTTATGCATGACTGTATTTCAGATCAGCAAAGAATATTTGAGAATAACAGGGATATAGAGGAATTGTTTGTAGGAGATGTCATTCAAGCAGCTATACGAGATAATATGAAAATAGATACGGCGATTTTTAAAGATGGCAATTGTTTGGATATTGGTACACCTGAAGATTTAATAAAAGCTGTCCAGACAATGAACAAAATGTTTATGTAGTTTCAGGATCATTAAGAACAAATTGGAAAAGAGCAAAAATAAGCCGAACATAATGAGTACTTCAGCTACAATTATTAAGCCAAGATCCGGCTGGCAGATTATAGATTTTAATGAGCTGATAGAATACCGTGATTTGTTTTTCTCCTTGGTCACGCGACAGATTAAGGCCTTATATGCGCAGACTATATTGGGATTTTTATGGGCTATATTCAGACCCCTCGTTCAGATTGTCATTTTCACCGTCATATTCGGGAAAGTTGCCAGGATATCAACAGAAGGCATTCCTTATTTTTTATTTTCAAGTGTTGCAATAATTCCATGGACCTATATGTCTCAGACCATGTCGGAATCCAGTGAGAGCCTTGTTACCGGACAGGGTATGCTTGGGAAGATATATTTCCCAAGATTAATATTTCCGCTGACTCCGGTTTTTTCCAGACTGGTTGATTTTGGGATTTCCATTCTTATCTTATTAGTTATCCTTCTTTATTATCGTGTTTCACCTACGTGGAACCTGCTTTTCTTCCCGTTGTTTTTAGTCATGATGATGACGATTCCCACCGGTATCGGTCTGTGGTTATCAACTCTTGCAATTCGGTTTCGCGATGTAAAACACGCTATGCCTTTTATACTACAAATGCTGATCTATACTGCACCAATAGTCTATTCCGCATCATCGATACCTGAAAAATACCGTCTCTTATATTCACTGAACCCCATTGTGGGCGTGATAGAAGGATACAGGGCATGTCTGCTCGGTATACCCATACCCTGGATTTATATCGGACCGGGAATCATCACGGCGGTCATTCTTATAATAAGCGGCGCTCTCTATTTCAGACGGATGGAACGGATTATTGTAGATGTGATTTGAATTAGAAATACTATACTTATTCCAAGATTGAAATGTCAGACACAAATATAGCAATTAAAGTAGAAAATATTAGTAAATGCTACCGTATAGGATTGAAGGAGGAAAAACACGACAGCTTTATACAAAGCCTGTTCAGCTTCATAAAAAGTCCCATAAAAAATTATCGGAAGCATCGATCGCTTTATAAATTTGACGATACTGATATTGACAGTCATTCTTCTGACATCATATGGGCTTTGCGAGATATTTCTTTTAATGTAAAAGAAGGCGAAATTGTCGGTATCATTGGAGTAAACGGTGCGGGGAAATCTACACTTCTTAAAATACTTTCAAGAATTACAGACCCGACGCATGGACAAGCTATAATCCATGGGAAAATTTCAAGCTTACTGGAAGTTGGTACAGGGTTCCATCCAGAACTTACTGGTAGAGAAAACATCTATCTTAATGGCACAATCCTCGGTATGAGAAAAAAGGAGTTAGATCGGAAATTTGATGAAATTGTGGACTTTTCAGGCATAGAAAAGTTTATTGATACTCCTATCAAGCGTTATTCCAG
>JAJRAP010000136.1 GCA_028679855.1 Candidatus Methanoperedens sp. | reverse complement strand
TTTTCCAGTTTCTCTTGCATATCTTTTAAAGTCTTACATACTCGTCCTTTAATAGTGATATTTTCATTCATCATGCCTATTTGAATCAGAGAATTTATTCCATCTCTTGATGATTTTTCCAATTTATAATCTATTGATTTATATCCTAACTCCTCGATAATTTCAATTATTTTTTCTGTAACTTCTAACACATCACTTGACTTTGTATGTCTGTAATTATTCTCAATCCCGCCTAAGATACTAAATATGTTGATAGTATGCTCGTCCATCTTTTTTGATAAATATAAAATCCCAATTTCTTTCAGGCATGAACATATCCAGACGGTTTCAGGTTTTTTAGAATATAGTGCCAGTCCATATCCTATATTCCCGATTTCGGAAATAGGTTCATACAAACATTTGTCAGAATTTGCTATTATTCTAAAACATTCTATTACATCATCTTTTAATTTGTGGTCTTTCTTTGCTGCTTCAATCCCGATATCAGTAATATAATCGATAATTTGGCGCATCTTGAAACATTCATCTTTGCCTATAGCTTGCAATGAATTCTGAATGATTTCTTTGATTAAATTGCAATACCACCCTTCATCAAAAGATACATCTTTATTGATTAGTTCAATTACAGTGTTGCGTAATGTCTCTATAAAATAATCCATTGAAAAAATCTTTTCTTCATCTGACAAGCGTGAAAAATCATTCGATATTTGGAATATATCATTCATAGTTCCTAAAACTAATTCCCTATGCGATGCTACCAGAAGGCTTCCTCTGGCAATCAGTACTGATTTAGTGGCTCTGCTCATTTTTCGTTTGATTGCTTTATTACCAGCACCATTCAAAACAGTTTTAATCTCAGAAACAATCCTATCATAGTTATCAGTCTTACCGCCTACCCCAACTTCGCCTCTATATAATCCCTCTCTTTTTATTTTCTCCTTTTCAGATACAGGTACTTCGCTCCACCGCATTTCAATTGATTTTTCCCCGATATTCTCGAGAGAATCTACTATTTCGATTACAGAATCCTCATCATTTAGGTTAAAAGAAGTATCTATTAATCTTGAAATTTTTCCAGAATAATATTTGGCAATTTCTAATTTATATAAGCTATCTATTTTAGACGATTTTACAACATCTACATTCAATTTTTCTAATTCATCCAGTCCGACTTTTAAAGTGTGTGGGTCATTTGCTTGTATGGCTTTATTCATAATGTCCACAATTGGCAGAATCACATCACGTTTAAGCGCCTCTTCATTATCATATTTTATTTTAATAATTCCTTGAATAATTTTTTCTGGTTTTAGGCGTTCTATCGTATTATACGCATAAGGAAATAAAGACATGAACGAAAAAAAAGTCAAAAAGATGCTGAAGTTAATTGAACTTACTAAAAACATATTATCTATATTTTTTTCAGGGAGTATCCTTAATAGCAACAGGTCATACGATATTGAAAATCCGTATATTACTAAGAGCAACCAAAGCGCCCTGTCTTTTAAAATTAAATCGAAAACTCTAGGACTTCCTATTTGCGCCGATAGTTGAACTGCAACAAAAGAAAAACCTATAACGATAGCAAGAATCGCTGCTAAAGCCTGCGCCATTGCACTTAGTAAGTATAAGGCACTGTTATTGGAAATATTAGATGAAATGTTTTTATCTAAGTGATAAAAAATAATTATGCTAACTATAACCAAAGCTGATAGGAATAAAAAATAAGGTAAATATGGCACTCTAATGAATCCTTTAATTTTATTTATCATCTAAGATTTCCCCATTACATGCAAATTTGATTCCAGATCGTTTATCAACATCCAACTCTTCTTATCATTATGAATTAATTTATACTTTTTTATTTGCGCAAAAAAAAATTAATCAAAAATTCTAGTCTTCGCCGCCATCTCCACCAGCTCATTCACAACCGTAACCGGCGTCTCTCCTCTTGTCCCAATGCATGTGATAAAAAGCACATCAGGCTACGGCAAGGTTTTTAAGACTCACTGAAAGTGGTTTATTTTCCTTCAGTGCGCTCACTTTCATGATAGAAAAACCAATGACATTTCCCTTCTTGTCAACTTTTTCCATCACTGCATCATTTTCTGTTTCCCTGAAATATCCTGCTTTTTTCTCAAAAATGACTTCAAGGTAATCACCTTCTTTATCATACCATATCTTTATTTCTTTTCCCATACTATTTTACCTCTCTTTATTGTGTCAGTGAAATATGCAGTAATGATAAATAAATCACTAACCAATATTTTAACTACAACACATAAATATTTCTCAGTGACGGGAGTAGTATCATAATGCCTATAAAATAACTCAACATCAGGATCTGTTCTTGAGTTGACAATCACATCCGGGTTTATCAGAGTCTCCTGTATTTTGCCAATCTGTCCTGACATTTCTGGATGGTCTAACTCAATATGTTGCAGTCGCTCGATTGTAAATCGAATCTGCCGATTGCGGAGATCTTTAAACCATTTCATTTATTCCCCATCTCCACCAGCTCATTCACCACCGCCACAGCCACCGGCGTCCCACCCCGCGTCCCCACGCATGTGATGGACGGCACATCAAGCATCCTCACACACTCCTTAGACTCAGCCGCATTCACAAAACCCACAGGTGTTGCCACAAGAAGTGCAGGTTTCAGACCTCGCTTGATCATATCGCATACAGTCAACGCTGCCGATGGCGCATTACCGATAACGATTATTGAGCCGTTAAGCTCCTTTTCAAGCGCTGCAAATCCTGCAGATGTCCTTGTCATGCCTGTCTTTTCAGCCATCTCTTCACCCGCATCAAGAACGCACCGCACGTCACAGTCGTGCCCGCGTTTTGTTATACCTACCTGCGCCATCCTGATATCAGTGAATATGGTCGCACCCCTCCTGATCGCCTCAATACCTGCCTTTATCGGATTTTTGGTGAACCTCATCAGGTCAGAAAAAGCAAGGTCGCCAGTGGCTATCACGCAGCGCTGACGAATCCTGTCCTCGGGCGAATCGCCTTTCACGATACTGCTTACGATTGTCCTGCTCTTTTCGCTGATCTCAATGGCTTCTTTTGTCCGTGCGCCGAATTTAGTATTCATATTTTCTCTGGTATCCCCTTGGGGTTATTATCCTGTTATTCCACAACCTTGACTCGCTGTTCCCAATGAGCACAAGGGTGCTCATATCAATAATATCATTGTATCCCATAATTTTTCCGAGCGTCGTAACAATGACAGTCTCTCCTTCCCTCGTAGCGCTTTTCACAATACCGAGAGGGGTATCATCATCCCTGTATTTCCTGATTATCTCGATCGCCTTTCCAAAGTTCTCCCTGCGGTTCCTGCTCTTCGGGTTATATATAGCGATCACAAAATCAGCCTCAGCCGCGCTTTTGAACCTTCTTTCTATAACGTCCATCGGGGTCAGCAGGTCGCTTAAGCTTATCACAGCAAAATCGCTCACTATCGGCGCCCCAAGAAGCGAAGCAGCCGCGCTCACCGCTGTTACACCCGGGATGATCTCAAGGTCTATATCCCCTTCTTTTTGTGCCACTTCAAGCACGATGCCAGCCATCCCGTACACATTGGCATCCCCCCCGCTGACTATCGAAACTACGTGATCTCTGGATAGCTCAACAGCTTTTTTTGCGCGCTCCACCTCTCCGCCCATGCCACTTCTTATGACCTTTGCTCCATTTATCACCGTTGCCATCTGGTCGAGGTAAGTGCCGTTCCCGATGACGAATTCTGATGAATGAAGAACATTTTCTGCCTTTTTCGTAAGGTGTTCTGTCCCTCCTGGACCTATTCCCACGATGTATAGTTTACCTTGCGATCGCGATGGTGACATTTCCGTATATCCTCTTTTTAAGCAGCAGTACTTTTTCTTCAGAAAGCGCAAGCGCAGCAGGCTCACATACCCCGTTCAGACCCAAAGCTTTTGCCTTTGAACTCGTGGGGGCTCTGATCGAGTTGATGAGGTCATGGGGAACGAACTTAACCTCTTTTCCGAATGATGCGGCTGCATCAATAATACCCTTTTCATTTTCTTTGATGACCGCAGATGAAAAATATTTTACATCATCAATTCCTGCCTCTATTTCAGAAAGCGCGCTGGATACAGCTTCCATCACTTCGCTCTTCCTGACACCGCGGTTCGCCCCTATGCCAACTACCAGCCCATTCCTTTTCAGAACAGTAACATCATTGTCCACAAGCAGTATTTTCGGACCCTTTATACTCAGGACTTCAACATCTTTTTCCAGCAGGGCGGTATTTACTTTTTTTGTGGAATCCCTGTTAATTATTCTGCATCCAAGGGCTTTTGCAGTATCCTCAACCGACTTTTTTCCTTTAACCTCTGTAGCGGTAGTTATCACAGGCACAATCCCCAGACCTGCCAGCTTTCTTGCAAGCTCGTTCCCGCCGTGGTGCCCGCCCAGAATTGGTATTGCGAAATTCAATCCCGAATCCACGACCACAACAGCGGGGTCTTCCCACTTATCGCGAACAAGAGACGCAATATTTCTTACAGCTATCCCTGCTGCCATTACAGCAATGATAGCATCGAATTCAAAAGCCTGTTTGAAGGCGTCTCTTGAGTACGGGATAATCTCACAGCCCACGAATTCCTGTATCTTCCTTGCGCCGTCAAGAGTGAGGGGCAAAGCAATTATGGCAATTTCAGCCATACAGGTGCGACCTCTTGAAGTTCTCAGGTGAAAGTACATTCCCGATGATTATCATTGCAGATCTATCTATCCCCAGCGCCTCCACCTTTTCCGCGATATCTCCCACAGTGCCCCTTATTATCAACTCATCTTCCCACGACGCATGGTACACCACAGCCACAGGCGTGTCCCGTGGATACGCCACTTCACCCATTATCTCTCGCAGCTTATGCGTCCCAAGGTATATTGCCATCGTGGCATTGTGCCGTGACAGTTCTTTTATTGAATCCTTCTCAAGCGTTTCGCCGGCAGGTCTTGTGATTATCAGGGTCTCGGTCATCCCGTTCAATGTAAGCTGCATCTTGAGCGCCGCTGCTGAAGCAAAGAGCGATGTTACACCTGGAATTATCTCAATGCCGATCCCGCGTTTCGTAAGTCCGTCTATCTGTTCGATTATTGCTCCATACAGTGAGGGGTCGCCACTGTGCAGCCTGACAACAGACTTCCCTCCTTCCACGTTCTTTGCGAGCACGTCCACGATATCCTCAAGTTTCATGCCGTGGCTGTCCAGCGTTTCCCCTTGGATGCAGTTGAGTACATCAGTGTTTACAAGCGAACCCGTGTACATTACAAGATCGGCTGATTCAAGGAGTTCGCGTCCTTTTACTGTGATGTATTTGGGATTTCCAGGACCTGCTCCCACAAAATACACCACATTTTTTATATTCTTTCCTTTCTTTGCCACCAGGATACTGAAATAATCACCTTCCTCAGGGAGTTTGTTGGTCACTTTTTCATTATCCATGAACAGGCGCCGGGCATAGACGAATTCATCAAAACCCTCTTTTATAAGTTCATCTCTCTTCATTTGCGGATGTCTTGTCTTAAGCAATATTTTCGTCCCTACTGGCGAGCCGTCACTTACGATAAACGAACTCTCGATACTCGTACCCGTTCGCGCCGCCTGCGCAGTTATCGCGCTTACGCCAGGGATAGTTGTGACCTCTATATAAGGATATTTTTCTTTTAGTGTCCTTCGAAGATGCGAGAATGTGGAAAAGAAGTTCGGGTCACCCATGACGGCGAACGAGATAGTTCCTTTTTGCGCTTCTTTCGCAACTATCCTGGCGTTCGTTTCCCACAGTTTTTTTAATTCCTCTTTATCCAGTATCATGGGGAAATCAAGGATTTCAGCTTTCGCATAAGGTGCTACAAGTTCTGCAGCCAGTTTTCCGGGAACGAAGACCTTCGAGCTTTCCTTCAACGCTTTAACTGCAGCAAGCGTCAAGAGGTCGGGGCTTCCGGGTCCGAGACCCACTCCTATCAGCATTGTTTCCCTCCCACTATCAGGAATACCGGATTTTCAGGTTTTAACATTGTACCTCCTGCAAGTTCGTGTCCTCTTGATATCTGTATCTGGATCAATTCCTTGAATTTGTTATTCTGTTTCATTATCCCAAGTGCCTCTGCCACCGTCTCGACCCTAACGGCACTGACCACGAACCTCCTGGTTTTTCTCATCAGTATTTCAAGCACTGAATCAATGTTCCCACTTCCTCCCACAAACGCACAATCTATATAAAGGTCAGCAAGGAGTTCGGAAGCCTCCCCCTTTAGTATCTTGATATTGGTTATTCCGAACTCTTTGACATTGTCTTCCGTTGCGCTTATCGCTTCATTCCTGTTATCGATGGCGTACACATGCTGTACCAGTCCTCCAGCGCTTATTGATACAGAACCGCTCCCACAGCCTATATCCGCAAACACATCGCCTGGCTTGAGATCGAGCTTTGACAGCGCCACTGCTATGATCTCAGGCTGCGTTGGGGTTCCTCGTGGATATCTCATATTACCAGTTCAATATTAGTTGAGTCTAATCAATTTGGCTTGATATAATGCTTGCTATTGGTTTTCGTGGGTTTCCACGATTTTCAAGAGCTATACTTGTTATAGTTAGATATACTTAAATAGATAAATAACATTAATAATCAGAAGGAGGAAACTGAATGAAGTTAAGCAAACAGAGTCTGATTCTGGCAACAATAGTACCGCTCATTTTTGGATTGATAATAATCTGGAATTTCATGAGTGCTATCAATACACTGGTAGAGGCTGTCCCCGAGGGATCAACTGCTAAAATCTATTACCAACTCGTTTATATCGGCATATTTTCGTTCCTT
>JAJRAP010000135.1 GCA_028679855.1 Candidatus Methanoperedens sp. | reverse complement strand
TGGCTTCAGCAGCTTCTTTTTCAGTAGGCATCTTTAAAATTACTGATTTTTCGGTATCCACTCTTCCCAAGTATTTTTGCTTTGATTTCTTTTCCGTCTTGTCCCAATATATGAGATATTTGTATTTATGACCCTTAATTTCACGTATGAATTCCTTTGCCATAATTCATGTTGTAATTTATTACAATAGCATAAAGGTTTGCAAAACATTTTTAATGACAAAATGTTGTAATTTTTACACTATAATTCAATTGTAATAAATAAAATTATGCTGCGGCGATCTGTAAGTTAAAAATAAAGATATATCTTGATAAATGACTTGAATATGTACTGAAATGTGACAAGTCAAGTTATTGCCTTATTATCAATTATACTGCAATAAACAAGACTAAAATACTTTGAGTTATAATAATATTCATATGAACGCAGATGTTGATGTTGTCAGGCTCACGGCAAAGGAATCTGCCTTGATAGATCACTTTATAAAGGCAGGCGAGTTTAAAAACAAAAGCGAATTTATCACATATGCCGTGAAGAAAGCCGTCAATGAGGTTATTCTAAAAGAACTTGAAGAAAAGAGCAGCGCAGCTTTGCCAATGACCGAGAAAGACATTGACAAACTTTTGACTGAAATAAAGAATATAAGAAGGAAGCTATGGGAAGGATATGCCCACCGCGTATTTTGATACAAATGTGTACATCATTGGCATACTTCAGCCCAATAGCAACAGCCGGCTGATACTGCGAGAAATCAAGAAGGGCAATCTCAAGGTTATTCTGAGCGACTATCTGATAGATGAAGTTCTGGCATGGTTTAAAAAAAATAAGGGTAAGGACTTCGCCTCTATGGTGAGACTTTATATGATGTCCTTGCCATCATCCGAAATGATTAACGATTTCGAGTGGAGCGTTTTTGTTGATGAGTGGAAGAGCTTTGTAGCAGACATTGATGACCTACCCCATATTTGTAGCTACTTTGCTGGCGAAGCAGAATACTTTGTGACAGCAAATAGAAGACTGACTGAGATGAAAATAAAAGAGCATGTAAACTTTATGCCAGCCAAAAAGTTCATTGAAGAAGTCTGTGGTCTTTATGGAATTGATACAGTTGGTGGAATATGAATTCCTTGAGTCTGATAAATAACCCTTCTCAGCGCCGCCGAACCCCATGCAGCTCCACATCGGACTTCTAAATATCACATAGCCTTACCCATGCCCGTATTCAGTTCCACGATTGTTATTCTGGTTCAAGACGCCCTAAGGATGCACAAAACACCAATCGCCCGAGTCACCGGTATACCCCGTACAAATGTACGAGGCCTGTAGCCATCGTTTTCCTTATTTCTCTCTATTATATTCATATACATCTTGCTCAAGAATATACTTTTCCACGATATCCCATCCATTTCCCACCGATCCATGAAAACAGCTCGGAGCCCAGAAATGATCCCCACACCATTCCCTCAGATAAGGGAATTCTTTCCGCAATATCCTGCTCGTACTTCCCTTTATTCTCTTTGCAATGTAACTCAGGGAATACTTTGGAGGATATTTAAAGAAAATGTGAACATGATCCGGGTTCACAGCGATCTCTATGACCTGAATATCCATCTCCACGCAGGTCTTACAAATTATCCCCTCACATATCATCGCCACATCGCCAACCAGCATCTTGCCCCTGTATTTCGGGGAAAAAACAAGATGGTCGGTAAGCAGCGACACCGTATGCCTGTCGTGACGCAGCTCTTTCCTGTTCAATATTTCACCAAGTCTTTCACAGGTTCATCCGCACATATAAATTCGCGGCAAGCGGCGCGAAAGTAATAATTCCTCAAACTTCCCTGAAATCGAAAAGCGATCTCTGTAGTTCAGTCGGTTTAACCAGCGTTTTCTCGCCCAGCTCCACCTTCCCATACTGTCCCCCACCTCCGGGAATTACCCTGACTTTCCCTTCCCTGAAGGTTTTTATTGCATCGATAACGCGCTCATCCACTCCAGAATCATTGATAGCAGTGTCAACAAGCACAGCCACCTCAGAACCGTATTGCTTTATGAGAACATCCCATATTTTCTGGACTCCTTTTGTATTCGTTCCAATTCCCAGCGCCATCGCTATTATCTCGGACAGCGGTATCAAGTGAAGATACGGCGGTCTGTGGGAGGGATGATGCGGTGTGTCGTATGATGCCAGTTCATTCACCCTGTCCTTCACACCCTTCTTTATAGTGCCACCGCATGAGCACCTCCAGTTCTTGATCATGCTCTCTCGCATGGTATAGTGTTTGAAACACCGGATACATGCGCTCTCGTTATATTTTCCCTCCTCAGGGGGTATTCCAACATTGAGGACTGGTTTTCTCCCCTTTTCGCGTATTATCGCCATCGAAAGTTCATCAAAACTTATGTCTTCCATCTCGAAACGATTGAACTCCCGCGCCAGTTTATTCACATAGGGGGAATGGGCGTCCGAATTCGTGAGGAAGGTAAGGCAGGATAGCTCCGAGATCCTGTCTGCATAAGAGGTATCAGCGCTCAGTCCAAGTTCGATAAGATAAATGTAACCTGCCAGATCCCCATAGCAGTCTTTCAGAGAATTATGGTACGCGTACATCGCAGTCCACGGAGTAAAGGCATGCGCGGGACCAATGAGCGCCCCGGCATCCTTTGCAGCCTGCGCTATTTCAACACCGTCCATTCTGACATTCGGTCTTCCGTCCGAATCGATATTGTTCGAGCGCGGCTTCATGAATTCATATAGTTCTTCAGCTTTTGAGACCGAAGGAATTATGAGAAGATGATGTACCTGGTTTGCATCTTCGATTTCGGTTGTGAGGACAAAGTGTATATTATCCACCAGAAAAACGCCATTTTCTTCATGATTTTTCTTGATCTGTGAAAGCCATTTCGGATGCAGGCAGTCGCCTGTTGCAACAAGCTGGATGCCTTTTTTTCTGGATTCCCCCGCAAGCGTGGGCAGGTCCATCTTCGGGGAGGTTGCCATGCTGTATTTTGAATGTATATGAAGGTCTGCGTTCACGTGCATGAGGGAGCTAATCGACTGTATGGAATAAAGGTTTTGTCTTTTTTCAAAATGCAATTATTTACAAGAGGCAAGGTGCTTAAAAATATCATCTATTGCTTTCGCCAGATTTTTCCTATTGTCAAATCCTTTTATCAATTTTTCAAGCTCATCTTTATCTGATCTTCCAAGCTCATCTGCAAATCGAGTCATATTCGGGATCGCCCGCACAACATTGTCCACTATCGTCACTTGCGCGCACTGCGCTGTTCTTGACAGCGGATTGAGGTCGATGGCGATTACGGTTTTTCCCATATCCACAAGCGCTTTGCACCTGTCCCCGTCCTCCAGGGGAACAAGCACAACATCAGCACTGAAGATGCCGCTGCTATCCACTTTCGCGCGCTCATGCTCGATGCCGGGAATCAGCGCATCGGTCTTTGTTCGCATATTCTTTGCTCCGAGAGAATGCAGGTGCTTGATTATTTTATTTACCCGGTCCTCAGTCCTGTAGAACAGGTTCGCCTCAAGCGGCGCATTGACAGCCTCGCTCAACCCTATTATCTCTTCTGGAACAAGCGCTGCAACGTTGCCGTTAACAGAGATGACAGGCGTTTTTGCAAGAAGCAGCATGGCAGCGGCTACCTTTTCTGCATGCAGTGCGTCAGGTGTGGTCTTTTCTCCCAGCAGGTAGTCAAAAGCCTCTCCGCGTCCCTGTGCGATAAGTCCCTGCGTGCTCGTAATCCCTTTTTTTACGCCTTCCACTATCTTCTCACGGGTCATCAGAGACTCGTAGCGGGGGTGGCTTTTCGGTATCATAACAGGTGCGCCCCAGCATGGCTTATCCTGCTTGTATGGACTTCCCCGAATTTGGAGAGCGCCCCGTTATCATTTATCGCAAAGACGGTATTGCCAAGCATTGCCTGGCTTGCAAGCCCGCCAGCAGCTTCTACTGCTTCGATGGCGTCCCTGACCTGCGGGCTAATCATGTCTATTTCCTTTGCGAACGCACGGGATTGCCGGAAAAAGTTATCCAGGGTGGGTTTTTTTATGAGTTCTTTAAGCCTGAGTCTTCCGGCTTTATTGATGCTCTTCTTTTTCATGTCATCAGATATGACTGATCTTGTTGAAATTCCTCCAAAACATACCCATGAAATAATTTCGTTCCTGCATGGTATCCTGTCAATGTTCCCGACAGGAGGGATTCCCGCATGTTTCCTTATGTCGATGCCTCCGCATATCATTCCTGCCACATCGCCAAGTCCTGTGCGGTTTTTCACTTCTGCAATGTGTGCAGCTTTTGCCAGATCATTAAATGTCATATCTATGGAGAGCGCTTTGTTCACCGCAAGAGCAGTACTGAGCGCCCCTGCTGCACTTGCCCCAAAGCCTGCGCCTATCGGGATGCTGAGTGTGGTCTCAACGAGGACAGGCTTCTCTGTCAGGAGTCTTATTGCAGATAGAGTTGTTGCAGCCCGGTTGACTTCACCATTGATCTTGATAGCAGTTTCTTTCGCAGGGAGAACTGTAGTTACCGTGCCGTTCTCAAGACTTATCCCTGCTCCCATTGATCCTGAATGGATGGGGTCTTTCTTTATGTCGATTATGAAAAATCCTGAGATATGGGCAGGAGCGAATGCCCGGGCGGAGATTTTTGAAAAGGACATTAATTTATTTTCCATATATATCTTACTGCTTTCGTTATCGGGTTAGTAGTTACCTTATTCATATTATAAGTTAATACTTTCGCACTGAAAGGAAGGACAAGCAGAATACTCCGGAAAGAATTTCCTCATCTCAAAGAATGGTGCGGCGAGCATATGTGGGCGTCGAGCTGTTACCATGGAAGCGTTGGGAGTGGTTGGGATGTGGTGAGCAAGTATATTGAAACACAGGATGTACATCATGCCAAGAACGCTAGCTACATGCCTCGTACTTAAGTCCGGGGTATGTGACGTGCCTTGAAACATTAGAGAGAAAGACTAAACAACAGGACACCTGAAGCAGACGCTAAATAACGAAATAATACACGTCGTGTAAAAATCCCTCCATGCTGATCTGCTTACGCATGAAGAGAAGGGAAGTCATCCTGGAACCTGCATCTTTGCAGCCATAAGCGTATGCTCCATCAATATCGCTATCGTCATCGGTCCCACACCTCCGGGCACTGGAGATATCAGTTTCACCTTTGGCAGCACGTCATCAAAGTCCACATCCCCGTAAACTTTCTCATCCTGCCATGTGATGCCAACATCGAACACGATGGCGCCCTGCTTCACATGATCGGCTTTTATCAGCCCGCGCACACCTGTAGCGACGATGAGGATATCTCCTTTTATTGTCTGGCTCATGAGGTCTTTTGTGAAAATATGGCATATCCTGACTGTTGCATTGCGGTTCAGGAGCATCACAGCAGCCGGTTTTCCAACAACATTGCTGTGCCCAACAACAACAACTTCCTTTCCCTGGGGATCGATATTGAACTCCTCGAGCGCTCTGACAATGCCTTTTGGGGTGCATGGCACAAAACCCTCGCGACCGATAAGCATTTTTCCCATGTTTAGCGGATTGAAACCATCCACGTCCTTTTCCGGAGAGATCCGCATCATCACTTCGCGTTCATCGATGTGTTTTGGAAGTGGAAGCTGCACAAGTATTCCGTGGATTTCCGGTCTGCTGTTCAGCATTTCGATAAGCCTGATTATTTCTTCCTGTTCTGTTTCTGCCGGGAATTTGTGATCTTCTGATGCGATTCCAACGCGCTTGCATGCCCAGTGCTTGAGCTTCACATATAATTTTGACGGAGGATGCTCGCCAACAAGTATCGTCGCAAGCGCAGGTTTGATACCTGTTTCTTTAACGAACTTTTCTACATCTTGCTTGACACCAGCCTCTATGCCCTGTGCAATCTTCCTGCCATCAATAACGCGCGGGTCAGTGACCTCTGGAAGCGGCTCCATTAAAAGACCTCACTCGTACGGGATCGGGAAATGGTTGCACAGTTCAAGGATATCTCTCTTTACTTCTTTTATCCTGCTTGCATCGTTCATGTTCTTAATGGTCACATCAATAGCATCTGCAATGATGACCATCTCTTTTTCTTTCATGCCTCTTGTTGTCGCGGCAGGTGTTCCAATGCGGATACCACTTGTGATGAACGGGCTTCGCGTTTCAAAAGGTATGGTGTTCTTGTTCAGAATGATCCCTGCCTCGCCAAGCTTTGCCTCTGCGTCCTTGCCTGTGATATTCTGGGGCGTAAGATCAACGAGCATAAGGTGGTTATCCGTGCCGCCGGAGACGATCTCATTTCCCCTTATAGCAAGTTCGTTCGCGATCTTTTTTGCATTTTTCACAATTTGTGTCTGGTAATCGATAAAATCGCTGCTCATTGCTTCCTTGAAAGCCACAGCCTTTGCTGCTATTACATGCATGAGAGGTCCGCCCTGCGTTCCGGGGAATACCGACTTGTCAATCTCTTTGGCATATTCTTCCCTGCACATTATCATGCCGCCGCGCGGACCCCTCAGGGTCTTGTGCGTGGTGGTCGTGACAAAATCAGCATATGGTACAGGGTCGCAGTGGATCTTTGCCACCACCATTCCTGCTATATGCGCGATATCTGCCACAAGCAGCGCCCCAACCTCGTCAGCTATCTCGCGAAACTGTTTGAAATCAAGCTCTCGCGGGTATGCGCTCGCGCCTGAGACGATAAGTTTTGGCTTATTTTTTTTGGCAAGCTCCATGAGAGAACCATAATCAATGGTCTTTGTCTCCTTTGAAACACCATACGGTACGATATTGAACAGTTTTCCTGAAAAGTTAACCGGGCTTCCGTGTGAAAGATGCCCCCCGTGCGATAGGTCCATACTCATAATCGTGTCCCCGTGCTTGAGCATGGCAAGATAAACAGCCATGTTTGCCTGCGAGCCTGAATGTGGCTGGACATTTATATGCTCTGCCCCGAAGAGCTTCTTTGCGCGTTCTATCGCCAGGTTCTCAGCCATGTCAACGAACTCGCATCCGCCGTAATACCTCTTGCCTGGATAGCCTTCAGCATACTTATTCGTCATTACAGAACCCTGCGCCTGGAGCACTGCGCGGCTTGCGTAGTTCTCCGAAGCTATCAGGTTCAGTTTGTTCCTCTGTCTCTCGACTTCATGTCGTATTATTTCATAAATTTCAGGGTCGATCGTCTTTAATGGCATAACTATTCCTTTTTTTTATGATCGTAATATCTTAACTTTTCGTCCTTCTATTCTCAGGCGATTTTCGACAAACAATTTCACAGCTTCGGGATAAATCTTGTGCTCCTGTTCAAGTATCCTGTCAGCAAGCGTCTCATCAGTGTCATCCTCCTTCACCTCAACGCAGCGCTGCAGGATTATCGCGCCGCCGTCAAGGGTCTCGTCCACGAAATGAACAGTGCATCCAGCTACTTTCACTCCATGCTCAAATGCCTGCTTCTGTGCATGGAGCCCTGAAAAAGCAGGAAGAAGCGCGGGATGAATGTTGAGTATGCGGTCTTTATATGCCAACAGCAGTGTTTTTCCGAGTATTTTCATATACCCTGCTAAAAGTATGAGTTCTGCGTTATGTTTTTTCAGAACAGCCAGAACCTGTTTTTCATAGAATTCTTTTGAAGAATATTTTTCAGGGTCCACAAAAACAGCCTCTATTCCGTGTTTTTTTGCTCGCAGAAGTGCATATGCATTTTCAATGTCGCTTATAACTACAGAAATTCGTGCCTTCAGGTATCCATTTTCAATACTGTCTATCATTGCCTGAAGGTTCGAGCCTCTTCCAGAAACAAGCACTGCTATATTCATCACGGGAGGCTCTAATGCTTCCAGGAATATAATAGGTTTTGGTCTACTTTGTTCTGTAGAATTGAATTAAAAGATCGTTTGTGCTTTTTATCTGCGCTTTTGCCATCCCCACAGGGCAATCTGCCTGGTGTTTCTCACCACAGTTTAAGCAAGCGTTTTGTATAGCACGTGAAAAATCAATTTTGAATGATGGTGGATGTACCGTCAAACTATTCACCTCGCTTCCACTACTGCATTGAAAGGAATAAAGCTTTTGTTTTGCAAGTTTTTGCCATTACCGTAATAAATCCATAAGCTTTAAATATAGTTCTGGATTATTAAGGGAAATGGAACATGCCTGCTGAATC
>JAJRAP010000134.1 GCA_028679855.1 Candidatus Methanoperedens sp. | reverse complement strand
GTAAAGTTTGTATGATACGACGAAACCCTGCGGGTTCTCGACTCCGCGCACACGTATGCCAGTGCGCTGGCATACGTCAAGGGTTGCGCCCCTTGAGGACGCGCGTTCACGTATGCCAGTACGCTGGCATACGTGTGCACGTAATCGACTGGCGTGACAGTCGACGTGGACACGCCCTCCAGAGGCGTGACTCCGGGCGTTCATCTGCGGTTAATATTTTACTATATTTATTATCCTCTGTTTTGAAAAACCACAGAGAGCACAGAGGACACAGAGAAAAGCAACAAACCTCTGTGCTCTCTGTGTCCTCTGTGGTCGATTATCCTTGCGCACTCATATCAATAATGGTGCAAACATGTCTCAACAGCTTCAATAATTATATAAACCAAAGTTAACAAAAATGATAACTATAGTGCACTAAAATATGAACAAAAAATATCAACTCCTCAATGAACTGGCAAGAAAAGGTAAAACATTCACCTTTGAAGATGCCGCCAGAACAAGCAGCCTCAGCCATCAGAGCCTCAAAGTAATGCTCTCCCGCATGGAAAAAGAAGGCTTTGTCGAACGGATAGAAAAAGGGAAATATCTCATAATCCCCCTCGGCGCCAGAAAAGGCAGATATACCATCAATGAATTCATCATAGGCTCGCAGTTTGTAAAACCTGCGGTCATCGCCTACTGGAGCGCTCTCAACTATCATGGTCTCACAGAGCAGATACCAAATATGGTTTTCATACAGACCACATCAAGGAAAAAAGAACAGCGCCCTGAGATATTCGACGTCAGATACAGAATAGTCAGGGTAACCAAACAAAAATTCTTCGGGTTTGAAAAAGTATGGATAGATGACGCTGCAGTTCAAATTACCGACCTGGAAAAAACAGTGGTGGACTGCCTTGACAAGCCCCAATACTGCGGCGGAATAGCAGAAGCGGCAAAAGCACTTCAAGGCGACCTTGACATCGAGAAGCTCAAAAAATATGCAATGAAAATCGGGAATTCTGCGGTCATAAAAAGACTTGGGACACTATGCGAGAAAATAGGAATAAAGATAGATGTCGAGCCCTGACTTCTATCTGGAAACTATCCCCTCCTTGACCCTTCAATGCATGGAAATGGCATTCTGAACAGGAAATGGAAGATACGGGAAAATGTAAGCGAGAAATACCTGGTAGGATTGAGAAAAATATATTTTGAGAACTATCGTTTTTCTGAAGATCTGGATTTCACAATGCTAAGAAGCGCCGGGAGGTCAGAGATTGAAAGGATGTTAAAAAGCACTATCCAGACCGCAAAAAAGGACAGCGGTATCAATTTTCATGATACTGTGCTATCTGAAGAAAACATCAATGGATATAAACTGGATATCTATTTCAGTATTTTCAGACGCGGTGGAAATCCTCTGCGGATAAAATTCGACATGACAAAACCTGAAAAAGAAATAATAATTCTTCCACTTGAAAAGAAACAAGTTTTCCATCCATATTCTGATGAATATTCGACTTCAGTTCTTGTATATTCCATTCATGAGATAATGGCAGAAAAGCTTCGCTCCTTGTTTGAAAGAACAAGAGCAAGAGATGTATATGACGTATGGTTCATCTCCAAAAACATTAATATTGAGAAGACATTTGAAATATTTCCTGCCAAATGTGAGTTTAAAAAATTATCGCCAGATATAAACGATATGCTTGATAGAAAACAGGATTTTCAAAATGCATGGAGAAGTTCTTTAGGACACCAATTAAAGGGTTTGCCAGATTTTGAATTGATATTCAATGAGGTGGCAGATATCTTGAGAAGTACAATCAACATGCAGAAAAAATAGATATTGAAGAGCCAGTCTTTAAATAATTATACAGCAGAAATAATGATGATGAAAAATCAAATTGTTCATGTGACAAAAAGGAATGATCAAAATACATCAAACGAAGACATTAACGAGGCGATCCTGAAACTAAAGAATTTCAGACTTGTTCATTCCATCATCCTTTTTGGCTCAAAAGCAAGAGGAACTGAAAAAGAAAAGAGCGACATAGATATATGCGTCATTCCAAAACCTGATGTTGAGATTACACTTAAAGAGAGAATATCCCTTTCCAATTCTGTTCCGGAGAATATCGATATTTCATTCATTGATGAATTGCCAGTTTATATTCGCAAAAGGATTTTTCTCGAAGGCAGGGTGCTGTACACGCAGGATATGTATCATGTATTAACACTTTCAAAGATCAATGATCTGGAATATGAACGATATAAAAGGCTCACCAGGGAGTACCATAAGCATGTAATGGAACGTGTTAGAGCAAGATTGAGGTGATATTCTTGGATAAGGATAGATTATTTGAAAAGATAGATGAATTGGAGAACTATCTGAGGGAACTTGAGGAATACCTTCCTGAAGGAGAAGAGGAATACCTGAACAGCGGTCTAATAAAGAGAGCATGTGAACGCGCATTCCAGCTGGCAGGTGAAAATTTGCTTGACATCTGTAATTTGATCATATCGGAGAAAGGATTTGGAATACCATCCGATAGTAAAGATAGTATCAGTAAGCTTGCTGAAAATGGAGTGATACCAGGGTCACTTTCCACAAGGCTCGAAGAGCTTGTTGGATTTCGAAAATTAAAAGATTTTTATGAGTTTATAGAAACCATTGATAAGTACATCGAACTTGAAACTGGAAAGCCTCATGAATGAAAATCGCTGGTCACTCACTCTTGTGGAGAACTCCCGCCATCGGCGGCGCCTCACCGGGGTCTGGGGTCGCAACCCCAGCGCCGTACTGATGGAGCAGACCAAATGTGATAAACATAACGCATCAAAATGTGAAAATAAATGAACCTCAAAACCTTCACCCTCACCCTCTCCTCCACCCGCCCCATCCAGGGCACCTCCTCAGAGCTTCGCGGTTTCTTCGCAACACAATTCACCGAATACTCCCTCCTCCACCAGCACAGCGCAGATAAGCTCATCTACCGCTATCCCCTGGTGCAGTACAAAATGATAGACGGCACACCCATGGTCATAGGCATCAATGACGGCGCCGAAGTTTTAAAACAGGTTTATGATAAATACGATGAAATAAAACTTGGCGAAGAGGTTTATGAGATCGTGGAAAAGGGCATCTCTGTCAGGAACCAGGAGTTCGGGATGTCGGATAAATTCCATACATACGAGTTCTCCACCCCCTGGCTTGCACTGAATCAGGACAACTACTTGAAGTATTATGGGATGAAAAATTATGATGAAACACAGGAATTTATGAGAAAAACCCTGATAGGAAACCTGCTTTCCATGTCGAAATCACTGAATTATCAGGTGCCACATACGATAAAATGTGATGTTACAGTAAAAATCAGGAAAATGAGGCTGAAAGACGTGAATGTGATGGCTTTTATCGGTGGATTTACTGTGAACTTCATAATTCCCGACTATCTTGGCATAGGAAAATCAGTTTCAAGGGGATTCGGATCTGTCAGGCGGGTTTATTCAAATGAAAATGGAGGCGCATGATGCAGCTTGTAATCAACACTCGTGGTGCGTATCTCAAAAAGGAAAAGAACTGCTTTCTTGTGAAGAATGACGATAAGAGCTTTGAGGTCTCAGCGGATAAGGTTGACAGCATCCTCATCACCACAGCAGCCACAATTACCACTGACGCTATCGAGTTCGCGGTTGAGAACAATATCGATATCGTTTTCCTGAACCACTTTGGCGATCCATATGGAAGAGTATGGCACTCAAAGCTGGGCAGCACAACTCTCATCCGGCGCCGCCAGCTTGAAGCTGAAGCCTCACAGGTGGGGTTCAATATGGCGCGCGGATGGATCGCACAGAAGATAGAGAACCAGATTGATTTCCTCAAGGATCTGAAAAAGAACCGCCCTGACGAATATGATACACTCTCTCCCTGCATCGCGAAGATCGCGCATTTGAAGGAAGATCTCTTGAGCATGAAAGGGTCGCTCGATGATAAGCGAGGTTCAATAATGGGGATCGAAGGAATGGCATCCCTGACCTATTTTGAAGCATTGAGCGGAATAATGCCAGAAGCCTGGAGATTCAACGGCAGGAGCCGCGACCCGGCGCAGGATGCTTTTAATTGTCTTCTCAATTACGGCTATGGCGTAATGTACTCACAGGTCGAGAAAGCCTGTATTATCGCAGGACTTGACCCATACATGGGTTTCCTGCATACGGATAATTATAATAAAAAATCCTTTGTTTTCGATCTTATTGAGATATTCAGGATCCATATCGACCGCACCGTCATGAATCTTTTCTCAAAAAAACAGGTGCATGAGGGGCTGTTCGATAAAATTCCGGGAGGATTATATCTGAATAAAGATGGCAAAGCTGTCCTGATCACGGCGGTCAATGAGGCACTTGATAAGGAGATCGATTACAATGGACGCAATGTGAAGGTCAGGAACACTATCCAGATGGAATGTCACAGCATTGCTAATAGTCTGATAAAATAGGAGGAAATAAAATGACAATGGTCTGGGTGGTCTATGATATTACTGATAACACAACGCGCAAGAATGTCGCCCGGATATGTCTTGATAAGGGGCTGTATCGCGTTCAGAAGAGCGTTTTCCTGGGCACACTTAATGCAAATGAGAGGGACTCTCTGGCTATTGAATGCGAAGATGTGATCGATCCTGATTTGGATTCGGTATATGTTTTCCCTATGGATGACGAATCATTCAAGAAGGTAAAGCTTCTTGGTCAGGCTTTTGATAAGGAGCTTGTTAGCGATGAGGTCCTGACTAAATTCTTTTGATGGGCTGCCATGACAGAAAGCAATACGATAATCACTATTTCGGATGTGCTTGAATATACTTTCTGTCCACGCTTTATCTATTTTATGCACTGTCTTGATATCCCCCAGAATGAGGGCTCAAGGTTCAAGGTGATCAAGGGAAGGGAAGTCCATGAGGAAAAAAGAATTACGAATCCTGAGTACCTGCGAAAGAAACTGGGTGTGGTGAAAAAAGAGCTGAATGTATTCATTGCATCGAAAAAGAACCATATTAAGGGAATAGTGGACGAGGTTCTCTTTCTCGAAGACGGAACTGCTGCGCCTTTTGAATATAAATTCGCTGAATTCAAGGATACTATTTTTCAGACATACAAATTCCAGCTTGTGCTGCAATCAATAATGATAAAGGAGAATTACAATCTGGATGTCTGGAAGGGCTTTATTTGTTTTACAAGGAGCAACAATCATATCGAAGAGGTAGTTTTTACTGAAAAAGATTTCAAGAAAGGCATTGAAATCATTAATGAGATCCTTGAGATCATTGACAAAGGCTTTTATCCTGGAAAGTCCAGATATAAGAATAAGTGCATCGACTGCTGTTACAGCAACATCTGCACATGATTTTCTTGTCTTTATAAACCATTCTATAATTTTGCATCAAGAATTTTGAGCGAAAGAAATAAACCTTAATAGAGCATATTTTGACCTGAATAGGCAAAAATTCGTGCTATTCAAGAGGCACATCCACTAAAACATCGCAGGTATTTTTTTCTCCTTTTCAGATACAGGTACTTCGCTCCACATTCAAGAGGCACATCCACTAAAACATCGCAGGTATTTTTTTCATGGGCACCACGAGCGAGATGACGATCTGGTATTCAAGAGGCACATCCACTAAAACATCGCAGGTATTATCTTCCCCTCACATACTCATCTATCGCCCGCGCTGCCTTCTTTCCTGCACCCATAGCGCTTATCACGGTAGCGGATCCAGTGATGGCATCACCGCCCGCATAGACTCCCTTCTTTGTGGTCTCACCGTTCTCTTTTGCCACTATCGTCCCGTGTTTTGTGATTTCAAGCCCTTTGGTGGTGCGCGGAACAAGCGGATTGGGCGACGTTCCGATCGCTATCACCACAACGTCAGCCTCTATCTTATGCTCTGTCCCGGGCGTGGGCGCAGGTCTGCACCTGCCCGACTCATCGGGTTCACAAAGGTGCATGTTGATGCACTCTACATGAGTGACCCAATTCTTCCCGTCACCGACTATCCTTACCGGATTCGTGAGCAGCCTGAAGATGATGCCCTCTTCCTTTGCGTGCTCTATCTCCTCTGCTCGAGCTGGCATCTCATCTTCCCCGCGCCTGTAAACGATGGTTACCTCATCCGCGCCAAGACGCAATGCGCACCTGGCAGAGTCCATTGCCACGTTGCCTCCGCCCACCACGACCACGTGCTTTCCCTTCTTTATTGGCGTATCGTAATCAGGGAATTTGTAGGATTTCATCAGGTTCACCCGCGTTAGAAATTCATTAGCTGAATAGACTCCATTCAGGTTTTCACCGTCTATGTTCATAAAAACTGGCAGACCTGCACCCGTTCCGAGGAACACGGCATCGAATTCAGATAGCAGGTCGTCCACGGTTTCAATTTTACCAATAACATGGTCAAGAAGGACAGTTACCCCAAGCTTTTTTACATACCCGACCTCGGCCCGGACTATTTCCTTGGGAAGCCTGAATTCCGGAATGCCGTAAATAAGCACACCCCCTGCTTCATGCAGCGCCTCAAATATCGTAACAGAGTGACCCGTTTTCGCAAGGTCAGCAGCCGCCGTGAGCCCGGCTGGTCCTCCGCCCACGACAGCTATCTTCTTTCCCGTCGGATCGGGCTTTTCAGGCACTTGTACACTTTTCCTGCGTTCATAATCGCTCACGAATCGTTCAAGCCTGCCTATTGAAACCGAAGCTCCTTTCTTGCTCAACACGCACACCTGCTCGCACTGGGTCTCCTGTGGGCACACGCGCCCGCATACGGCGGGGAGGGCGTTATCGGTCTTTATCTCTTTTATCGCGCTGTCAAAATCCCCCTCTGCCACATCCTTCAGGAAACCGGGTATCTTAACTTCGACGGGGCAGCCTTTCATGCACGAGGGTTTCTTGCACTGGATACAGCGCTTTGCCTCTTCAACTGCCTGCTTTTCGGTAAAACCAAGAGCCACTTCATCAAAATTAGCGGCACGTATCTTTGGGTCCTGTAATGGCATCTTCTGACGCTCTAACATTTGCACCCTTCCCTCTCGCATTTATACTTATCAAGAGATGTCTTCTCCTCTGGCTGATAAATTGCAAGCCGGTTCATAAGCAGCGTAAAATCCACAAGATGAGCATCGAATTCAGGTCCGTCCACGCAGGCGAACTTTGTCTCGTTGCCCACAAGCACGCGGCATGCGCCGCACATGCCAGTTCCGTCCACCATGATGGAGTTCAGGCTGACAATCGTCTTAACGTTAAATGGTCTTGTCACTCCTGCAACGGCACGCATCATAACAGGGGGACCGATGGCAACAACCCTGTTAACTATCGTCCCGCTTTCGAGGATCTTCTTGACGATATCTGTCACAAAGCCATGGTGTCCTTTTGTCCCGTCGTCCGTGGTGATGAACAGTTCGTCGCTCACCTTGCGCATCCTGTCTTCCCAGAGAAGGAGGTTTGCACTGCGCGCTCCTATGATAGATATGACTTTATTCCCTGCTTCCTTGAAAGCACGGGTCTGCGGAAAGACCGGCGCTACTCCCACGCCGCCGCCTACAAGTATTACAGTCCCCACTTTTTCGATATGCGCCGGATTTCCCAGGGGACCTATAAAATCAAGGAGTTCATCGCCAGCTTTCATGGAAGCAAGGTGCATTGTGGTCTTGCCCACTGCCTGAAATATCATCGTGATAGAACCATTTCTCCTGTCAAAATCCGCTATTGTGAGCGGTATCCTCTCCCCTTTTTCATCGATCCTCAGTATGACGAACTGTCCCGGCAGTGCTTTTTTGGCAATGCGCGGCGCAGCTATGTTCATAAGATATATCGTCGGGACAAGTTCATAATTATTTAATATCTTAAATGGCATGGGTTCCTCTTGATGAGGTCTTAATTGGGCCTTGACTAAAATAGATATTGGTATTTGTGTACTTCTTAGCTATGACCATGTAGGCGTCGTTCTTTGGTATTTCTATCGGTTTGCCAGAATGACTAATGAAAGGATGGGGAGGGCGGGTGAGGAGATTTCTGTCAAAAAAATGTGCGGCGCAGCCCTACATCCATCTACGCATCACGAACAATAGCCCGATCACTGAGAATATGAGGGGAGCGAACATCGTGAATTAAGCCCTCAAAGGAATAATTTTCAAATCCAATATTTTTTCGAAGTCTTTCACATTATCCGTGAATATACTTTCAACATGTAAATCGATCGCATGTTGGGCAATTAGTGCATCATTGATCCTGAAATTGGATTTGTAACTAAGTTCTGAAGCTTTTAAAACAGTGTCATAGCCTATTGGTTCGTATTCGACATAACTGGAAGTCAGAATTTTGTTAGTTCTAAGAAATGACTCTTCCTTGTCCAGAAGACGAAAGAGCTTATACTGAACTTCAGAAATGATAATCGCATTGATGATCAATTTGTGATCCTCTATTAATTGTTTCAGCTTTGCTTTGGCCAGGGGATGTTCGGGGTATTCTTTAATATTTGCAAAAATGAAAATATTAGAATCAACTAATATTTTTTTCATGTTGTCCAGAGTTCTTCCTCGACTGCATTTAAATTGATATGTTTGAGTTTATCAATACTAATATGGGCCGGGGAGTCTAAGATCTCAATCAAGGAGTCTTTCTCTTTCCGGGATTTTTTTATCTTTTCAAGGACTATTTTATCCTTATTCTCGATTTTAATATGAAAGCGATCCTTTGGCTTGATCTTGAATAGATTAATTAATTCCTTTGAAAAATGAATTTTGTATTTATCATCGACAATTATTTCTTCCATTTTGTTCACGTCTTCTTTCTGATATCATATATCTATGATTTGTATATATAGTTTAATCCAACCGCAAAACTTGAATCATAGATCACAAATAAGGGAAGATTTTCCGGTTTAGGTGACAGGCGCTAGATATTAATGGCTTAAATTTCATATTTCAACAGTCGTGGCACTACGCGCAGAGCGAAGGATGTTTGAATGTCAGCGTGAAGGTCTCCATCGCAATCCCACCGGCTTTCAGACTGTCATTCATCTCATTTACCCTGGCTTCCTTGTATATGCGGTAGCTTACCAGATCGGAGTTTGTGTACTTCTTAGCTATGACCATGTAAGCGTCATTCTTTGCATTATCACTGAGCTTCTTCATAGGTCATGGTTCGTTGCCTGGGCGAACGCACCACGTTCAGCGCGCCGACTCTTTGTACCACATCCACGGTCACAGCATCGTTGCCGAGCTCTGATATCTCTATGGTCCTGGTTGAGACCTTCATCTGGATTGCCTGCTGGACGCTATATGCGCCTTTCCTGGTCTTTGGCATGTATATCTGCACTATCTGCCTGCCGTGCATGCCGGGATTGTCACCACTGCGGGGTTTGCTCCCGACACTGTGATATCCGTTGACTCAAGCTCTACGTTATCGACATAGACCCTGGTGTATTCCGATCCGTCTCAGGGGCTTTGTTCGACATCGTGAATGCTGTCTGCGCTGCGGTTGCAGTGAACTCTTTAAACTCTGCGTCATAGGTCTCTATGACGACTTTCTTGCCTTTAGTTACCTGTACCATATTTTGGAGTCTCCTTTCAAAGAGTGTACACTCTTTTTTAATGAGATGCGGGGATTGTATTTAAAAAGTAACTTACTATTGTATTGTTGGAGTAATGTCATGGACTCCGCCTCCTTTCAGGAGTTGTTCTTGGAAAATGGCGCGGGTGCATGAGGGTTTCTATCGTCTATTGTCACTTGGGAGTGTATCGATAAGCGGGGGCGCAAAATCAGCGTGGAATGGGCAGGCTAATGGTTCAAGAGTTCAGTTCTTACTTTTTCACCATCTTCTTAAATTCATCCATCCCTCGATGAAGACTCTTCCTCGAAAATAAAGACCTCCTCTATTTTAGATTTCAAAACTTTAGCTATGTCATATGCGAGTTTTAATGAGGGATTATATTTTCCTTTTTCTAAGAAAAGGATGGTTTCTCTTCTTACACCTACCTTTTTAGCAAGCTCTTCCTGGGTTAAATCGTATCTTGCCCTGAGCTCTTTAATTCTCGTTCTCATTAACCCCCTTCTCGTACCTGTAAAATAACAGGACGTATAAGACAGAGGCGACTGCAAAAACAGGGCCCATCAACGCTGTGAATATTATTTCGTTTATAAGCCTTAAACCGAGTAATGTAAACAAGACAGTTATTGATCCGTAAAGGAACATGAAACCTGCCTTTGATGATCTTAGCAGGTTTAACTCCGAGCGCTCGTCGGTAAGAGCCTCGTCGGTATGGATATCTGAATCCTTCCATCTCTTCCACTTACTATAGCTTTTAATCAACATAAAAATCCCAAGAATTATGAAAAACCCGCTGAGCGCTTTACCAAAAGTGTTCTCATAATACAATGCAAGCCAGAGTATACCCCACAGGACAAAAAATACGCCTACGAGACACTGGCGAAGTAATATATCTCTTGTTTTCATTATACATCACCTTTTTTGT
>JAJRAP010000133.1 GCA_028679855.1 Candidatus Methanoperedens sp. | reverse complement strand
TCAAGCAGATGAATGAAGCAGGGAAATACGACCTGCCTCCTGCAATTAAGAAAGAGCTTCACCTATGCTTAACATATCCGAAGTCAGTCTGTCCAGAGTTCTTTGTTGATGTTCAGAACATTATCCAGAAAGACACCGTAGCTTTTAATCCAGAAAAACGCGATAGGATCCTGGAACAGATAAAGTATTCCGTGTCAAAGATCGGGGATTTTATCAAAGAATATCAGACTATTGCATCTAATATCAATGCAAAAAAAGATGAGATAGCAGGAATGAACATAGTACAGGAAGCAGTAAACTTAAGAGGCAGGATTTCATCGCTGCAGGATAACCTGGCTTTCGAAGAAAAAGAACTTGAGATTTCAAAAAAGCTTCTCAAGTCTCTTGAAGATGGCGTAACTCTTGAAAAAAATGAATTGCAGCAGACGGTATTTGCGATCGATAATAGAAAGAGGATAATATTTTAATACTACAGATTCTCATTTACATAATCCACTGCATTTCTGAATATCGCAATACCCGCTCCTTCTTCAGGTAATTCCTCCCGCGTCCATGCAGGATGGTTAGTCCTGTGTATGAAAGCTTCGGGATGAGGCATCATTCCGAATACTCTGCCAGTTTCATCACATATTGCGGCAATGTTCTCAATAGAGCCGTTGGGATTATGAGGATATCCCGCAGGATTTCCGTTCATATCAACGTACTGAAATACGATATGACCGTTCTTTTTAAGCCTTGCAAGCACCTGGGGATCTTTGACGACGAATTTACCTTCGCCGTGGCGCACCGGAAGGTAGATGCTCTGGATCCCTTTCGTGAATACGCATTTTGATCCCTTACTGGTTTTCATATGAACCCACCTGTTCTCGAATCTTCCAGAGTCATTAAATGTGAGGGTAACATCCTGCCTGGAATAATCACTACCAAAAGCAGGCAATAACCCCATCTTTACCATCACCTGGAAGCCATTGCAGATGCCTATTATCAATTTCCCCTCCTCTATGAACTTTTGTACCTGTTCACCAAGATTAGACCTTATCATGTTGGCAAGCACCTTGCCTGAAGCTATGTCGTCCCCAAAAGAGAATCCTCCTGGAAGCGCAAGGATATGGAAATCAGAAAGTTTCACTTTTCCATTGAGAAGGTCCGTGAGATGTATCCTTTCTGCCTGAGCCCCTGCAAGATTGAAAGCGTACTGCGTCTCAATATCGCAGTTTATACCATAGCCTGTGAGGACGAGAACTATAGTTGTCATCTGGCAGGTAAATAAACAACCAATTATTATAAGATTTTCCCTCTGACAAAAAATAAAAAAATATAAATAGTAGTATTGTCAAATACCTTAATATGAAACTTGTTTTCAGAATTATTGGCTCTGAAGAAGACCTGGAAGATACTGAGGCTAATGAAGAAAATGTGCACTTTTGTTTTAGACCTTCTGAAAAAAATATTCTTTCACTTGTAAAAAGATGTCCTGAACTAAAAAGGATACAGTTGCCATCTTCATATCAGAAAACAATTTCAAACACGACAAAAGCGTTTCTAAAAATGAAAAACATAAAATTGATGGTTGGAGATATCTGGGGTCACAGAACTGATATAGATAGATTCGCTGAGATCGATATTTAATAGATTCAAATTATTTCTTTGAAGCTGAAAGTACTATTAGCTGTTCATACATATATTTTTCATGCCGATTATCTTCCACGATATATCCGAGAGAAAACATCTGTGATCTTATTTCATCGATCCCGCTAAGCGATGATACTAGCATCAATATCTTCCCACCAGGGACAAGACATCTGCCTGCATCTTCGAGAAATCTGTATATCACCTTTCTTCCATCGTACCCTCCATCAAGGGCAACATTAAGCCATCCTTTTTGCCTCTCTCCGTCTCCTGTTGGAAGATATGGAGGATTGAAAATAATTAAATCGAAACGTCCTTTAATGCAGCTTAATAGATCTCCCCTTATTACATCAATTCCATTTTCTTTTGTACATTTTGCAGCATGTGGATTAATATCGATGCCTATGACGCTTGCTTTTGTATTTGCTTTTATGACAGCGGATATTAATCCGCTTCCGCATCCTACTTCCAGTAATCGTTCGGATTCTCGTATTTCAGACAGCACCGCATCTGCCAGAAGAAAAGAATCTTCTGAAGGTTCGTAAACATTCTCTATGATGTTGACTGAAGTATTCTTATATCGAATATTCATTATTTTATCGTTTTTATGCGGTTGACGTTTTTATAGTTATGCGTTTTTTAACTGAAAAATTGATTAGAGAGATTTATTATCATTGCAGTACATAAAAATCTCTCAATGCAAAAAGATGAAAAAAAGGAGATGAAATGGATATACGAAATAATCGTGGGGAGCATTCCTCCTTTTTCTCTTCTCCCGTACCGGTACAGCATCCTGCTGCAACTGCTGCTGCTTCTTGTTATAGGTCTTATACTTGGATACTTTTTTAGCCTGGAATCCGTTTCCCTGCTATACGGCTCACTCGGGATACTTGTGGCTGTATCCTGGAGCCTGCTGATACTCCAGCTTGGCCCCACCCTGCGCAAATTCAGGGCTCCGCTTAGCAAAGATGAGAACGAACTGCTTGAGCGGTACAGGGGTATACTCTTTCACAGGAACCATTACGAAGCACTACCCGGACTGGCTATTTTCATCACGTTCATGGCATATCTTTTTAATTTCGGGTCAGACCTGATAGAATACTGGCTTGGAAAAGACCCGGATATCATTCTGCTTTTGTTCGTAAGTCTTCTTATCTGGGACATCTGCTACAGGATGGGACTGGGGATATGGACATCCATACTTGCGCTCTGGAGGTCGATCAAGCTGAAAAAACTTGCAGAAAAAAGAAGTGAACTTGAACATACGCCATATACAGAACTTAATTACCTGCGCAAGCTTGACATAAACAATGTGTTTTTCGGAATGATATCACTTCTTTTGATACCCATAATCCAGCATGACGGTTTACTTGTTACGGTAATACTGGTATTTTTTGTCTTTATAATTTTGACATCGATGGCTTCAGCATATATCGTCTCAAAGGTACCCTGGCTGCCGCCGGACATATACAACCTTGTTATGGAGTCCAGTTTCGCATATATGGGAAATGCCTTTAATGGAGAAACGCATGTTACTCCCGTTGTCTATATATTCGATGGACAGAGGATATTTTTTAATACTTCCAAAGAGTCAAAGAAGTTAAAAATGTTGCGCAAGAACAGGAAAGTTGCATTCCTGATAGACACGCGGGACATGAGCAACATATTTCAGAATAAGGCTGTCCTTTTCACCGGCGAGGCAAAAATATATGGGCTTTGGGACGTCCCACTTCGCTTTATCCAGATGCTTGGCGCACGTTCTCTATTTCTTAAGAAATATCCGGAATATACAAAAAAATATGCCGCCTCAGAACTGCCAAAAGCATGGCAGTTGACCCCGATAATCGCAAGGATACTTGTAGAAATAAAACCAGTCAGGATAATATACTGGAGAGGAGCAAAACAAATAAGTGTGCCGGTGTGACTATGAAAATCCCAGATGAAATGCTCAATATCCTGTATGGGAACTACTTCGGATACGTGTGCACGAGCGACGGGAGCGACCAGCCGCATATTACGCCTGTTTTTTTTGTGTACGAAGAGCCGTTGCAGAAGATATTCTTTATTACTAATGAAATGTCAAAAAAGGTCAAGAATATACTTGAGAACCCTAAGGTCAGCATTACAGTAGATATCAGGGATACGAAAAATCCGTTCAACAACGAAGGTATAATGGCGCAGGGTACTGCCCGGATAACAGAAAAGGGACCCATCTATTTCCTTTCAGAGGAGACTCTGGAACTCTACAGGGACATCTATATGGAATTCAAAGGAAAGTACCAGGCTGTGATAGAGAACAGACCCATGGGGGAGAACGATGTGATCGTACAGATAAATATCGAAAAAATGGTGTACTGGAAAGGTACGCATTTCAAGTCAATTAAGCCTGGATAGACGATGTATATCGATACCTGTACCTCTCGCTGCAAGATATTTGAACAGATACCCGATGGTTCCACGGTGCTTGAGATAGGATGCGCTGACGGCAGACTTGCGAATATGCTGTCGATAAAAAAGAAATGCCGGGTTTACTGCGTTGAAAAGGACACAGCTATGGCATGCATTGCAAAGGGCAAATGCGTGGAGATCCATAATATCGATATAGAAAAAACACAACTTCCTTACAGCGAAGGATTTTTTGATTATGTCATCATGGGAAATGTCCTTGAACACATGGTAGAGCCTGTTAAAGTATTGAAAGAGATCAGGAAATACCTGTCAGATGATGGGTTTTTAATTTTTTCAGTGCCCAATATCGTGAACTGGCATTCCAGGCTGACCATCTTTTTCGGAAAGTTCGAGTATGCAGAAAGCGGCGTGTTCGACAGGGCACACCTGCATTTTTATAACCTGAATTCTGCAAAAAAGCTGGCTTTTGATGCTGGTTATAGCATAGTCTGGCAAGATGTCACGCCAAGCATCTATTTCTGCAAGGAGAGGTTGAATTTCCTCTGGTACAGGATGGCTTTGGCGTGGAAGAATCTGTTCGCGGATGAGTTCATAATAAAGGCAAATAAGAAATGAGGTTAGGAAATCCTGTCTGAAATTCGTTGTTAAAACGATGATTTGCTGTTATGAATACATCGGATTATAGCTTGCCCGCAACGCCATGTTAATCTGTTCAATAAAAATTTCAGGCGGCTGTGCTCCAACGAATGATGTATCCTCGTTGATCACGATATGAGGGGTGCTCATTATACTGTATCTCTGCACAAGATACGGGAATTCTGTCATCTCGATAACGTCAGCCCGTATGAACTCGTTTTCAATGGCGAACTGGTGGGCGATACGGGCTGCCTTCGGACAGTATGGGCATGTGGGTGAAACGAACACCTGCAGATGAACTGGCTTTTTTATGTCTGCCAGTTTCTTCTTTATGTTCTCAGAAAGCGATGTTGTGCCCTTTGAAACATCGATAATATCGTCCACAAAAGCGGTGAACTCGTAGCCTGCAGGAACACCATAATACCTTATACCATAATCCTTTTTTCCTATAATTGCTATTGCAGGTATTTTCTTTATGTTATATTTGGTGCCTTCATCCCCATCCTTGACAAAATCATAGACTTTTGTCTTTATCCTGGGGGAAATAGCGGCAAGTTCAAGCGTCAGATCCCTTGTTTCCTTGCAGAACTTGCACTCAAGCTCCTGCGTGAATATCGCAAGCTCCACATCGTTCACGAGCGCCACGAATTTTTTTTTCAGGGTATCTTTTTCCGAATCTGAGAGCACGGTTCTTACTCCACGGTTTTCAGGACTTTTTCCATCCTCTCAATGGCTTTTCTTGTTTCTTTGATCTCATTGAGCATCATATAGCATAGGTAAACTGATATGAGACCGAATATTATCACTACTATGACAAGGGAGTTTATTCCTCCCCATGTATTCATAAAATCATCCATCATGGGCATTATTTTTCCTCCGAAACTATCTCCTTGATCTTATTCAATGATAGTATTAATTCAAAATTCTTTGCTCTATAAAATTTTTTAGTATATGGTGGCTCTTCAAAGTGGCGTATCTCACTCTCTACAAGACCTGCATTCTCAAGTTTCTTAAGATGCAAATACAGCAGCGGGCGGGATATCCCGACCATCTTTGCAAGCTCTGACACAAAACATTCACCGCTGGCAAGGATCGACATTATCTTCAAGCTGTGTTCGTTGCCAAGGGCATCAAGTATCTGTACCAGGGATTCTTTGTCCACCGTTTCACCAGATAACTAAAAGATGCGCCACATATTTAAACGTGAGTTTTGCATCACTTAAACTTTTCGGTATCGACTTCTGGAAGTATTTTATGATCTGCCATACCGAAAACTTCGATCAAAGTCCTTGTCTCTTTATTAAGTCCACTTAACTT
>JAJRAP010000132.1 GCA_028679855.1 Candidatus Methanoperedens sp. | reverse complement strand
CGTCTCATTGTCGGTTTCATTGTTGGTTTACCCAATTGGTTTGGAATGCTTTCCTTTTGTTCTTCTAGAGCCTTTCTCAACTTAAATTGTGCAACCGAAAAAACCAGTAAGCTAAGAACCATAATCATTCCCAAACTTACAATTCTTTCAGGTTTCTTTAAAAAAACAGATGATGCGAAAAATAATGGATCCTTCAAGAATCTAAATCCCCGCTCAACACTTTGTTGACCTTTGTATTCCTTCAAAGCTTCATTGCTATCTATTTTTACATCATTTGAAGCTATAATGAACTTGCCCTTCTTGTTTTTTTCACATTCTATTTTCGTTTCATCTCTCTCAAAATTTGCCTTGACTTTATAAACTTTCTTTACCTCAATAACAGTCTTGTATATGTTTAGCTTATCATTCTCAGTCTTCACAATGAATTTATCAGTTTTACCGTTATCGATTTTTATATCTAATTCAGTGTTTTCACTGCTAAGATTCAGCGAAATAAGTTTTTCTCCAGCAATTATCATAATCGTCTTGTCGTCATCTGTTTTGGCAATTTTGGCTGTTTTTACCCAATCTACATCATAATTCGACTTTAGAAAATCTGTAAGTCTTTCACTATCATTTCCTGGGATTTCTTTCCAGCTAAACAAATACTCATTCTTTTTTGGTCGTCCCCGTTTACCAGTTTTATTAATTTCTTCAATATCTGTTTTAATAATTTTATGATATTTTAATTTTCCGCCTTTTTTATTAATTTCAGACAATCCATCTTCAGGGCAATTGAATTCTTCATTTCCGAGATGCCACAATTCAGTCTTTATTTTATCCATCTCTTTGTCTATATTTTTATCTAAAGTCTTTATCTCCCTAACATACCCCTTCTCTGAAAAAACAACCAGCCATTTTTGATCGAATCCACCATATGAACTTGAGAATTCCTTAAAAGAATATCCATCGATGTCGCTTTTTATCATATCTTCAACGCTTATCCCTTCAATCAATGTTTTTGCTTCAGTTATGGTTTCAGGGACCCTGCTAATCCATTTTACAAGAGGAGACATTGCTTTTATATTTGGATCAGTATACATGGCTGAATCCATTACAAAATAAGTAAGAGTATCACTATCAGAAAGTTCTTTTGAGAATTGTTGGATTACTTCACGAAAATGTTTTTTATCGGATGAATTGCCACTTAAAACGCTCATCCATAACGGAAAATCTGCATGAGAGCTGGATATAAGAGATATGACGAATTGATTCAGATCATATCTTTTATTTTTAGCGTGACCGTTAGTAATTTGTATCGGAACCATGTCTTCGTCTTCAAATTTATATTCTCCCTGGACGCTCATTGAGGTTGTATCCAGGTGAAGAAATTTTCTTTCAATTCCAAACTTTTTAGCGGTTTTGAGTGCAATATGCATGAAAATGCTGGTTGGATTGTTTTCATACAATCGGTCAAGAGCTCTATCAAGTGTGTCATCATTGAAATCTTCAGGTGTCAAATCATTACGGAAAAAGAGTTCTATCGGCTTATTTTTCATAAACTCTGGAGTAAGATAAAGGGGTCGATTTACAAATCCTAAACCATTTATCACCATTGCCATTAATGATTCGCCTGTTGTGACTATTTGTTTATCGTTTACTCCTACTATTTTGTCTACCTCTTCCACCAATCCAATTTCTTTGCATACAGCAGCTACTATGCCAAGATGATCTATATTTTTGCTTACATATCCCATAAGTTTCTAATTATGGTTTAAATAAATAAAAAGTTATTGTTTTTATCTGAGAAATGTGGGATAACATATAAGGTTATTGAATTGTGGACAGACGGGATTTAAATCCACATATGTGAAAACCCCCTCTCTATTTTCCCGCCTTCTTCAGCCCATTGATCAATGCATCATACCTCTGGCATATCCTCTTCACAACATCCATCTCCGCGTTCTTATGTGTGGGAATAAGGATATCAGCCCCTGTTCCGATCTCTTTCCCATCGCTTGATGTGCCGTAATCAGGCGCTATCCTCACACCGTCCGACGAGATCCCAAGGCGCATGTCATTGACCATCTTTGATATCATTTCGGTATCAGGAGCCACTTTGCGGGTTATTGAATATGTCTTTTCGATGTACTCATCCTTCAGATCAGAAATATGCTCCATGCTTTCCCTTACTTTTCTGGGAGAGCCGTATTCAGCCAGTAGATTGATCGAATTTGTCAGTTCATCGAACGTGGTAGCAGAGACCTCGATGATCCTGCCATCAAAGTATTGACCGATCTTTTGCAGGTAGCCTTTCGAGATTACAAGCACTCCGAGTTCAGCCAACTGGTCGCGCTCTTCGTCAGTGGGAGAATACGGGTTCACAACTTGATACTCAGCTATACCGCACAGTCCCATCAGTGATTCGAACATGGGCGTGACGCCGATGCCCTGCTTCCCAAGCCACTTATCAAGTCCCATCTGCTGCTCCTTAGCAAGCTCAATTATCTTGCGCCTGATGGCTTCAGGGTCTCCTGAATCAAGATTGAAATACTCGGCAAACCGATGCGTCGTGGAAAGCAGCTTCGTCCTGCCCTGAGGCACTGCTGAAATGAAACCCCATTCCTCAAGTTCCCTGACATGGTCGTAAGCTGCGGCGCCCCTCCTGTCCACAAGGTCAGCCACGGTCAGAGGCTGGTGATATGCGATCATGGACAGCGTCCGCAGCACCGGAGCACGCAGCTCCTTTGGCGCAAGAGACCTGACCTTATCAGCATACTCAGGCATGACCTGCATTACGAACCTTCCTTCGCTCTCTTTTATCTCAAGTGCAGAGCCGCGCTGCCGGTACTCCTCTATCAATTGCTGCAGTAGTTCCTTCGCGTTCTTTCCCCTTACAAGGTTTGAAAGTTGCGCAATGTCCAGAGGCTCACCTGAAGCAAAGAGCGCAGCCTCTAATATCTCCTTTTCTCCGGTCATGAAACCTCTTGCTTTCGGATGAAAAGCTCACCGAAAAGCTCTTCCTGCTCAAGCCAGATCTCCTTTTTTGTTGCAAGATATAGCAAGGCAAGATAAGCCATTATCCTGCCTGCCCTGTCAAGGGAACCTGCAAGTTCTGAGAACTGGATATATTTCTGTTTTTCGAAAAGATTTGTCAAAATATTCCTCATCTTCGTCACCCTGCTTTCAATATCTTCTTCGTGCGCTATGGAAAGTACTTCCTTTATGGTCGTACGATGCACTTCTTTCTTGCTCCTCAGGCGTTCAAGCCTTTTATCTTCTAACGCTTCTGCCTTTTTCAGTTCTGTCAGCAGCTCATCAAGGGTAACAGGACGGCGGGAGGTGCGGCGCAGGGGAAGTGTGGGTACCGGGTAATCACTTATTTCAAAGTTATCTCCTTCATCCATGAAATCCTCGGGAATTTCTTCCACTTCTACAAGGGCATTGGACTTCATACGAAGCAGTATGGCAGCATATAGAAGTGTTCTCCCTGAGACGCGAAGGTCCATTTTTTCCAGTTCCTCGACCTGCCG
>JAJRAP010000013.1 GCA_028679855.1 Candidatus Methanoperedens sp. | reverse complement strand
CTCTTCTTTTGAAAGTGGGATCTTAAGGTCTATCGCTTTTGCAGAGTCATACATCCTGTCAAGGTGTCCGTCAAGTCTGAACACTCTTCCATTATATGCTCTTATACCTTCAAAAACGCCATCACCATATAAAAAACCATGGTCATAAACTGAGGTTCTAGCCTCTTGTTTTTGTACAAATTTTCCGTTGAAATAGATTAACTGGTCCATATAAATCCCAGTTCCTTAAGGAAAACAAACGATATATGTGTTTTGATTCGTTAATGTATAATGGAAATCATCAGCATAAACATTATTATAATAAAAACACATTTCGTTTCAGGGAGGCGCGTTTTTTTAGATTCAACTTTTCTTTGATGGTTAATATTAAAACGTAAGATTTATATTCCATGAATACATTTAAAAGCAGGGTGAACTACTATGAAAAGTCTTTCAGTAAATGTCCTTGATAAATCCGACGAAGAATTCGCTGATACGCTCATTGATTTAGGCTTAAAAAGAAATGTAGCAAAAGTGCTAACATATTTGAAAAACGTTAAAGAAGTTACCTCTAGAGACCTTGAAATGGGTTCTGACCTGCGTCAGCCCGAGGTCAGTATCGCAATGCGTGAACTTGAGGAATTGGGCTGGATCGGGGAGAGGGAAGAGAAGAAACCAGGAAAAGGTAGACCATATAAGATCTATCAGCTCAAGACAAGCATTGAAGCAATAATTGAATATCTTGAGAACCAGAAGAAAAAGGAATCACTGGCTATGATGGCAAGCATCAAACGCCTGAAAGAATTAAGCAAATAATCATATGTTCTTCCCCTCTATAAATGGCATATTATGCCTCATCGCATATTTCCTTGCATCCTCTTTAGAGAGGGCTTTTCCTGTGCAGCCATCAAGCATCTCACATACCACCATCGAAGGGGTTATACCAGACATCAGGGCAAGCTGTATTGAAAGCTCAGTCTGTCCGCGCCGCTCATCAAGAAGACCTGAAGCAGCACGAAGCAAAGCCACATGACCGGGAGACCTGAATTCTCTTCCGAAATCAAGTTTTTCCCCGTTCATCACTTTCTCCACCATCTCTCCAACCTTATTGATCGTAAAAGCCCGGTCGTTATCGGTTATTCCGGTAAAAGTATTCCTGTGGTTTACCCACAAAGAGAAAGATGATCGCGAGTCATAGGGAATATCTCCCTTCTTTTCAACCAGCGAGCGCAACGAGCTATGGCCGTTCATAGAAACGCTTTTTAAAAGTTCTGACATGAAAGGCAGTCCCAATCGATCTGCCGCAACTCCATAAACTGCGACACAAATGAGCCCCCCGCCATCGCAGCGCATACGTGCAACATCTGCCGGGGTGGTGTTGAGCGCAGGTATGACCATGTCGGTTTCTCCTTCGCGGTCATCTGCATCGTAAAGGAGTATCATTTTACCATTTCTGAGAGATTCTGTAACTTTTTCAAGGCTCATTATATTACCTCCACTTCAACAGCGCTTCCGTCCCTGAGTTTGAGATATTTCCTCAGGTTTACGGGGGCAATTATTTCTATTATGTCTTCTGGATAGTGTGTACGTTCAGGAACAATAACCGCACCTCTAACGTCTTCTATCATAACATTAAAGCAGGAGCCGCTTCCAAAAGTCCTGTTCTCTTTTGTGAATCCTGATATCCTTATATCTGGGCTTATTCCTTTTCTAACATCGATGCTTGGAGCGTCAAGTTTTATGTTGAGCGTCCCTGGATAGAGCGTAAATCCGAGTTTCTCGATGAACTGCGTCCTGTATCCTTCCAGCGATATGTAATACTGCCCTTCTCCCAGCCCTGTAATTACCTTTCCTGTCAGAAATTTTTTATGTCCGTTGCAGAAGATAGCCTGATAGTCATTAAACTCTTTCTGCAGCGCCCCAAGCCCATTTTTTGTTATGCTGACAAGCTGCCCATTGTGCAGTATCTGCCGCGTGATGAGCATTTCATCTTCAAGGCCTTTGAGCTTTCTTGCCGCAGTCTGCGGACTTGTCTCCATATGAGATGCGAATTCCACAGAAGATATTTCAAGAGGCTTATTGTGCGCTCCCATCAGTGCGAGTTTTTTTAGATAATGTATATCCATAAGACCACTCATTTTTGAGTTGCATCTCATATATGAGTTTATTCAGGCATAAAGCTTTTCATCGGGCAGCAGGGTATGACCCGAGGATCTTGAGCATCCCAACCTTGCTATTTATCTTTTCAAGGGTTTCTTTAATATTTTTGTCTTCAATGTGCCCCCTCAGGTCTATATGAAAAAGGTAATCCCCCAGGAATTTTTTTGTGGGGCGGGATTCTATCTTTGTCAGGTCGATACTTTTGTTCGCGAACTCCTTCAGGATCTCAAAGAGCGCGCCAGGTCTGTTCTTTTGAAGATATATGATGATAGAGGTCTTGTCATTGCCCGTAGGATGCGGCGTCTCTTTCCCCACCACAATGAAGCGGGTATGGTTCTCATTAATGTCCTGAATATTCTCTTCGAGGATTTCCAATCCATACCTCTGTGCCGATTCCACGGACGCTATGGCTGCTATATCCTTTGACCCTGAAGCAAGCTTCGCTGCAAGTGAGGTGCTCAGGACGGGACGCACTTCTGTGTTCCTGAAATGCATTTTTATGAACTTCCTGCACTGGGACAGAGCCTGGGGGTGTGACATGACAACTTTGATGCCTGAAAGTCTGCCTTTCGAAAGCAGGCAGTGGCTTATCTGGACTATTACCTCGCCTGCTATCTTTAACTGGTGTTCCATCAGAAGGTCAAGTGTGAGCGGGATAGACCCTTCAAGCGAATTCTCTACAGGCACGATGCTGTAATCCACTTCATTTCGCAAAACTGCCTCTACGGTATCCTGGATATCATCGTAGTAATGGAGGTCACCCATTTTGTTCCACTGTTTTGCAGCCTTTTCCGTATAGGAGCCTTCTGGTCCTAATATTCCGATAATCATCCACTCCATATACTGAATAGAAAAAGAAATACTTTGTTGCCAGGTGTGAATTTGTCTTTTACAAACTTTTAAAACAGGTTCACACATATAAGATGTGATCGTTTTGAAATTCAAAGATTATATTCCATTCCTTGGCATGGGGTTCATGCTTCTTCTTGTTCAATTGATCGCTATTGCTCTCACCGGGCCGTTCAAAGTGAATGACATAAAGGCATTTTCCAATCCTGAGGATCCGGGCAATGTGGTGATCTGGGTAGCGATCATTCTGATCTTTACGGCTTTTATTTTTCTCATTATAAAGTTGAACAAAAAATGGATCATCCAGGCGCTCATATTTCTTACCGTGGCTTCAACGCTTTACTTCGTGTTCATACCATTCTTCTCTGTCGGTCCTTACATTACATTAACAATGATGCTTTCACCTGACTTGATACTGGATTTTGGAACGGTTTACTATTTGATTTTCTTTCTTTCTGCAGGTCTTACCATACTTCTGTATTTGTATCCGGAATGGTATGTGGTCGATACTGTTGGGGTAATAATAGGCGCTGGCGCAAGCACCATGTTCGGTATTTCACTTGATATCATTCCCACGCTGCTGCTGCTTGTGGTTCTTGCGGTATATGATTATATCGCTGTTTACCGGACAAAACACATGGTGGCGCTTGCTGAAGGCGTGATGGATCTTAAGCTTCCTATATTGCTTGTTGTGCCAAAGCACTGGAAGTATTCCTTTCTAAAAGAGAAGTTCGATAAAAAGGAGAGAGAGGCTTTCTTTATGGGTCTTGGTGATGCGGTGATGCCTACTCTTCTCGTGGTATCAGCCAATGTCTTTGTACCTGCTGCCTATTATTATGTCCCGTTCGTGGGGTTAATGAATATTCCGGCTATTGGCGCAATTATAGGCACGTTCGTGGGATTTACGGTGCTGATGGGACTTGTAATTAAAGGCAAACCGCAGGCAGGTCTTCCGTTCCTTAACACAGGGGTTATCCTGGGATATGCAGCCGGCTGCCTGATGGCAGGATCAGCGCTGTTGAACTGAAAATTTTGAAAAAGCCACGAAGCTGTTGGAAAGAATTTCTTCGCCGCTCACAATCATCCTACAAACATCAACCATAATTCTTATATACAAACTGAACAGTATGTTACTCTATGGTAGGCTTCATAAACCGAAAGAATGAAATTCGCATATTGGAGGATATCTACAGCTCAAGTTCATCATCCCTTGTGGTGATCTACGGCCGCCGCAGGGTCGGAAAAACCGAATTGAGCCGTGAATTCATAAAAGGGAAGAATGCCGTCTATTTTTTTATAGAAATAAAACCTGAAGCGTTGATCTTAAAAGACATGGAAGAGTCACTTGGAGAGATACTCAAAATAAAACCGCGGATTGATAGTTGGGATGATTTCTTTAATCTGATCTTTGAGCAGAAAGAGAAATTGATTGTGGTGTTTGATGAATTCCAGAATCTAAGTAAAATCAATCCCGGCATATTTTCAAAATTCCAGAAATACTGGGACTTGAATCATAATAAATCGCAGCATATGTTCCTGATAATAGGTTCATATGTCGGAATGATAAAGAAAATATTCAAAGATACAAAAGAACCGCTATTTGGAAGAGCTACGATGCTTTTTAATATAAAACCATTCAACTTTTTTGATAGTTTTACGTTCTTGAATGCTTTTTTTAATTTAGAAATTGAGGATGCTTCAAAGTTTTATTTTATATTTGGTGGTGTTCCTAAATATCTTCTTCTTGCCGGACAGATGGGAACTGATGACCCGGTAGAGACTTTTAAAAAATTATTTATTGACACAAAGATACTGACAGAGGAAGGAAAGAATATTCTAACACTTGAGTTTGGTTCTGAGCACAGGAGCTATTTCTCGATACTTGAAGCAATTTCATCTGGAAATGCAACTCCAAAGGAGATGTCAGATTATACTGGTTTGCAGCCTGGCGCAGTATCAAAATACCTTCACGAGCTTGTAAATAATTATGAGATAGTAATCCGGGAAAAACCTTTGATAATGAGCCGCACCAGAGACACCAGATATTTCCTTATGGATAGTTTTTTTAATTTCTGGTTCAGGTTCATTTACAAGAATTCACGATTGCTGGAAATCAACCCTGAGAAGGCATTTGAATTAATTATGAAAGATATTAATTCTTATTTCGGTAAGGCATTTGAAAAACAGGCAGTCGAATTTTTGATAGAAATGAACCGAAAAGGTTTGCTGCCTTTTGAATTTATGGATATTGGCAGATGGTGGCATAAAACTGAAGAGATAGACATAATTACTTTAAACAAGGAGAGAAAGGAAATATCTTTTTTCGAATGCAAGTGGAGTTCATTGGATACTAAAGAGGCGGAGATCATATTGGCTGAATTAAAGCGCAAAGCAGCGCTTGTGAAATGGCATAATGCCAGGCGCAGGGAAAGATATGGCAT
>JAJRAP010000131.1 GCA_028679855.1 Candidatus Methanoperedens sp. | reverse complement strand
TTTCCATGCTTATTTTTTCATCATCCGCCGCACAGTAAGCAGCATCAGGAATCCTGCAATACCTGCAAATCCCGGCGCTGCCTGTGTTTTTGCCGGAGCCGCAGCAGTTGGCAGAAGTTTTGCGGCTTCTCCACCCTCAGTAATTATTGTCAGCGTTTCTTCACCCGCGCTACCCTTAATATACCTGTCCACAGCCATAACGATAACATCAGCCTGTCCGGTAAAGTCTTCGATTCTCATTTCTGCCATTTTTCCTCTTTTTGCGAACATCCCATATCACGAGCAGAACAACCACAAAGATACATCATAGAAGGAACAGCAAACCGGGATGCGAAGTAAACGTTTCGGCTATATTCGCCAACATATCCGGCACCCCCCCTTTGACTGTGTCGCCCTCATGCATCAAAGGCGTCGGCACAGGAGTCGATGTTGCGGCGGCTACGGATTGAACCCCGACTGTTTGTGTCTGGTTCATCTCCGCGAATCCGTTTATGCCGCCTTTTGCGGAAGCGTTCACAGTTTCCGGCGCAGCGACAATATTCAGTGAATCGGCAGCATCTTTAATATCGTAACTATAACTTGCTTTTTCCACCATCCACGGCGGCGCGCCTGCTTTGAATAATAAGAACTCGATTAGGCTTGAAGCGAAAACCGCAGCCAGCACAACCCCCACATACTTCCTGAGAATATCGGTAATGGACTTCCTGTCTGTCTTTTCAGGCACGACCACGATGAGCTTCCTGACTGGCGCGTATATCTTGACTTCCCTGCCCTTTTCGCTGTATTTTATCTTCTCTATCCTGATAAGCCCCACTTTTTCAAGATTCTCAAGGTTATAAACGATAGTGGTGAGCGGGAATTGAAGGCGTTCTGCGATGTCTGAAGCAGAGAGCGGCGCTTCATCTTCTGGCATCACATTATTAATTGGCGGGAATGTTAAAAGAGATTGCGTAAGCTTCGAACTGGTTCGTAGTCAAAGGCTGATATGTGAACGGCGAAACCCTTACATCTTTCTGCTGCCTTCTAAGCTCATCATGCCAGTTCATGAAAAGATGCTCGCGATACAGAACGCACTGAAAAAAAAAAGGAGCGCACTCGTCGCGTTTTCAGGCGGCGTGGACAGCTCGGTGCTTGCCGCGCTCGCTTACAGGGCGCTGGAAGAAAGAGCGCTTGCTGTCACAGCCGACGCCCCTACGCTGGCGCCGGGTGAGCTTGATAATGCTAAGAAGGTTGCAGGGGAAATTGGTATAAAGCATATTTTAATTTTTTATGATGAACTCGATGAGCCCGGTTTTGCAAAGAACCCGGTTGATAGATGTTATTACTGCAAAAAGGGATTGATAAGGGAATTAAAAAAAATAGCTGAACAGAACGGTATAGATACCATTATCGAAGGAACGAATTACTCTGACCTGAAAGCGCACAGACCCGGTCACAGGGCTGTCACCGAGGAGGGTATATACAATCCTTACATCGAGTTTAGGGTGACTAAGGAGGAGATACGCGGGATGGCTCGCAAGCTCAAGCTCTCGGTTGCGGATAAGCCTTCGATGGCATGCCTTTCTTCACGCTTCCCGTATGGACAGATGATAACGCATGAGGCTCTCAAGAGGGTGGGCGAAGCTGAGGTGCATATTCGAAAGATTGGATTTGAGGTCGTGCGCGTGCGTGACCACGGCGGTATAGCGCGCATCGAGATAATGCCAGATAAGATGCCAAAGTTCCTGGAAATGCGCGGTGCTATCGCTTCGGAGTTTAAAAAACTCGGTTTTTCCTATGTGACTCTTGACATCTTGGGATTCAGGAGTGGGAGCATGGATGAGGAGTTATTTAAGTCATAATTAAAAAAATTATACTATATATACTATGAGAAAAATTACTAAGCTCGAAGCATCGTGAGCAGCATCTTGAACCTTTGCTCTGCTTTAACAGCATGAGGCACGTTCGCGGTCATTATTATTAACTGTCCCTCTGTAAGTTTATGATCTTCCCCCCCGATTATGAAATGCCCTTCTCCATCAATAACCTGCACTACAGCATCAAATGGCGCTGAATGCTCGCTCAGTCCCTGACCTGCATCAAAAGCGAACAGTGTTATTGTGCCTGCAGGGTTCTGTTTCAGGGTCTTGCTTACCACTGAACCGGGGCTGTATTCGATATGGTCTTTTAAAATGATGGGTTCAACCATGATATCCACTCGTAATTATTAATGACCTATGCGTGATAATATTCTCCTGTCGCTTGCTTCTGGATCGGAGATCCGCACGGCTCCATGCCCGGTACACCTATCGCATCCGCACGGCACTGCCTGCACAATCTGAACTGGGGCAGGAACTCCTCTGCAATTGTTCTTGCCATTGTGAGCTCGTCGCATTCCGGCGCTCTCTCCTTCTCGAACCTTTGAAGAGGTATCAGCGGGATGATGTTCATCAATATGGCGCCGTTCTCTGCTGACCTTTTTGCAATATCCTTTACCTGCTCAAAGTTTATTTCAGGGATCAACACCGTGTTTACCTTGACGTTAAGCCCTGCTTCACTTGCTTTTTTCACTCCAAGGAACTGCTTCTCGATAAGCAGCTTTGCCCCTTCAACTCCTTTATAGGTCTTATCGTGATATCGCACGAAAGAGTATATCTTTGCTCCTACCTCAGGATCAACTGCATTTATGGTCACAGTGACGCTCGTCACCCCAACCTCGACAAGCCTGTCTACATTTTCAGCAAGTACAAGACCATTTGAAGCCACGCATTTGATAAGTTCGGGATACTTTTCATGCACAAGGCGCAGGGTCTCGAACGTCTCCTCGTTCGCAAGCGATTCCCCAGGTCCGGCTATCCCCACAACGCGCAGGTTCGGGATATCCTTGATGTACTTATCAACCCTGACAAGCGCCTCCTGCGGATTAAGTATCGCGCCAGCCACTCCGGGTCTATGCTCGCATTTATCCAGCTTCCTAATGCAGTAGTTGCACTGGATGTTGCAGCGCGGAGCCACAGGTAGGTGTATCCTTGCGGTCGTGAAATGCGCTTTTTCATTATAGCACGGATGCGCGCTGGTAAGGTGCGCGAATTTTGAGCCTATGTTGCCCCAGCGTTCCTGTTTCATATTATCCTCTTTACATTTTTTCAAACATTTCCTTCCCCACACCGCACTGTGGGCAAACCCAGTCGTCTGGAAGGTTTTCGAAAGCAGTCCCGGGTTTGATTCTCGGGGTATCTCCTATTTCCGGGTCATATATGTATCCACAGACAGTGCATCGATATTTGTCCATTTCTACCTACTATCCTGCCGAAAAGTATTATTTCCATAAGATAAATAACTATCTCACAGAAAATAGCTTCACTGGTTAAAGTTTAGCGAAGCTGCATGAGTTGCGGCTTTAAGAAATACAGACGGTAGCGCAGGCATTCCTTGAAATTATCCCCCTGGAAGTCGCACTGTTCCAGGTCTGCTGCAACACATTTTTCATCCGTGCAGAAGTTGCATTTTTCAGATGTCATTGATAGAACCTCATATATAGTATATTAGATAAGCGTATTATTTGTTTCGGTTAACAAAAAATGAAGTCGTCAAAAGCAAAACTGAACTGGAGTCATTCCAGAAATTCCTTGAAGATAATGTATTTTAATTGAATGCCCCAATTTTCAGTTCCACGGTGTGGAATTTACACTTCTCTGACTATGTGAATATTAGAGAAGGGTATATAGTGTTTCTTTCCTGCATGTTCTCCCTCAAGCGGAAAAAACACTAAATACTGTTCCTCGTGTTTTATCTCAACTACTTTTGCATTTGTTACCCATTTATCAAATCTAGTTTTTCCGTCTTCACTAATGTATCTTCTTGATTCTATTATGTACTTTCGATCTGGCATAACATACCTCCTGTAATATATATAGATGTTATCTTCAGGCATATTAAATTAACACTTCTATGTATAAAAACTTAGGTTCAAGCCCATCTGGGCTGCAATTATAACCCCTGCTGTTATGGAGACAAGCGCGTTCAAGTTCAGTAAGCGATATGTGCCCATTTTATCGACCTGGCTATGATAATTTTGCTCACCGTCCAAACCTCCTCTGCCGCCTCTGGAAATCCCGGATAGCTCTCAGGAAATCTATCTTCCTGAAATCCAGCCAGTTCATATCAGTAAAATACAGCTCTGAGTATACTGCCTGCCATATGAGAAAATCCGTCAATCTTTTGCCACCTGCTCTTATTACCAGGTCGGGCTCGAATTTGAACAACAGGTGGGATTCGATGACTTCTTCGTTTATGTCCTCGGGTTCCAGGGTGTTGTCTTCGACTTTTTTCATAATCTCTTTAACTGCCCGAGTCAGTTCGTATTTCCCGCTGTACCCGACCGAGATATCGATCCGCATACCATCTGTTTCATTTATCTTTATTTCCTTGTCACGGCGCGTAATTACATTTATATTGCGCGTTATTTCAGAGAGCGAACGAGGCAACTCTGAGGACAGTTTATGGCATATCTTTTTGCTCAAATCTGGATTCACTTCGATAATACTGATGTAGAAGGTAACGATTTTTACACCATATTCTTTGCACCAGCAAACAAAAGAGCGAATTTTGTCGTACCCCTCGTCAGCCAGCAGGTCGCTTTCCGAGAGCACAAGGACAATATGTTTCGGTATTTCCTGGTTCTTTATGGCATTTTTCAGTTTCCATTCATACAATCCTGAAATAAGTCCCATGCCTCTGTATTGGAATTAAAGGATAAAGTATTTGCTTAGTAGCATAGATTCTGAAGGGAATGAAGCTGATACAGGAGTACAAGACGCAAGGCATATATATTTTTATGGGGCTGATCGTTCTTCTCTTTCCATTCTTTCCAGCATATTTTTTTATGCTGGCATTCTTTTGCATAGCGCTTTTCATATCAAGGGTCAGACCTGGCACAACTGTATTCCAGATGCTTGCCCGGGAATCAGATATCAGGCAGGGAAGATTGAAAGGTCTCACATATCTTTTTCTGATTATCGGATCGCTTTTTTTAATAAGTTCGATAGTTGGACCTTCGAAATTCCCAATTTTCATAATCGGTGGAGCCCTTGCGATCACGACGTTCGGCGACGGTGTCGCAGATCTTATGAATATCCATGACAAGTTGTCAAAGCAGGACAATGTGAAGGTTTACTCCGCAAAATCAAGCATCGTTTTTTTGATTTCAGGAGGGATTTATGCATTCCTCGCAGGTGGATGGATACTATACTGGGGCGGACAAAATATTCCTTATGGCTTGATATTTTTCCTGGCTGTGCTCGGAGCTGTTACAGGGGCACTTCTTGAATCCATGACATCCAATGAAGATTTTATTGTCATACCCTTTGGCTCTGCAATGACGATGTGGTTATTCTACACTTTTCGCTTTAGTTATCCGGTCAATACCTTGGAGCTTATCGGAGTGCTTTGTTTTGCTTTCTTACTCGGATACCTTGCTTACCGGATGCGAATTGCAGATATTTCAGCCATGCTGAGCGCCACCCTACTTGGTGTGGTAATAATTATTTCAACGGATATCAAATGGTATGTCATACTCCTTGCGTTCTTTTTGCTTGGAGGTCTTTTCACACGCTACAAATATGATTTTAAAAAATCGCGCGGGATAGCAGAATCCAAGGGTGGTGTTCGCGGATACAAGAACGTCTTCAGCAATTCACTGGCAGCCCTTGCCCTGGCAGTCGCCTATAAGGTATTTCCGTCCTATGCGATGCTCCTTTTGCCTGCATATCTCGGTTCGATCGCCACTGCCACAGGCGATACGCTTGCAAGCGAGATAGGGCAGACATGGAAAGGAGAGCCAATCATGATCACGACGTTCAAAAAAGTAAGGCATGGAACAGACGGAGGTGTGACGACACTGGGCGAGTTCGCTGCTTTTGCCGGAGCAGGCGTAATTGCGCTTTTGTCATTGATGTTTTTGAAGAATGACGTGGGTCTTGCGTTTGCCGTCCTTGCAGGAGGATTTATTGGCACGAACATCGATAGTGTGCTTGGTGCGACGCTCCAGCAAAGAGGATACCTCTCCAACAACGGCGTCAACCTTTTTGCCACGATTTCCGGAGCGATCATCTCGGCAATTCTCTATAGTTCATTGGGCTCGTAGTATAGTCCGGATAGTACGTGGGCCTCCGGAGCCTATGACCCGGGTTCAAATCCCGGCGAGCCCGTTAATGACTTGTGCCGAGAAAAGCGAAAAGAAAAAATTAAACCTTCTTGAGCTTCTCTATCCCCACTTTCTTCACATTGGGTTTATTTATCTTGGCTGGCATCCAATTCGGTTTGTTCTTTGGTGCCGCAACAACTTCTCTCCAGCCTTTGTAGATGTGTAATTTCTTAGTCCCTCTTTCTCTGAGCCTGATCTCAACCGGTTTCGACTTGGTTCCCCTGCTGCGGTTTGCAGCCTTCAATGCTGCCTGACGCGGCTGGTTACCTGTGAAAACTCCAGTCTCTTTTCCATTCTTTTCCCTTAGTACATAATTTCTGGTTTTCGCCATATT
>JAJRAP010000130.1 GCA_028679855.1 Candidatus Methanoperedens sp. | reverse complement strand
TATAAGTTTCGATTTAGATAATTTTAATTGAAAAATCGGTAGTGTCCTAAATTCCGTGCCTCAGTTGCTTGATCAATTTGCTCAGACAACGTTCTGATCACATCCCATGTTCTTTCATTTTCTCACCGTTTCCGTTTGTTTTTGCCATTTTCAAAGCGTTTGGAAACTTCTATTGTCTGCTGCAGCGCAAGCGTCAGGAACCTTGCCTCTTCACCTGTCAGATACCAGGGAACAAAACCGGGCGCATAATTCCTGAAAAGGGGGTATGCATTGTATTTTCTGCTTTTTCTTATAATCCAAGGTAAATAAATGCTGCGTACACGATTATCAGGTTGAACACTGTAACTGCTACCTCAGCAATGGCGCCGCATACAAATGGACGCAGACCGACTTGGCGCATTTCACTTATACTTGTCCGAAGACCAACACCTGCAAAGGTGAGCAGGAAGAACCACTGGTACAGATTTTTCAGCGAAGTTATGTCTCCCTTTCCAAATACTGCAAGTGTTGACAAAACGGAAAAGATAAAGAAACCCAGGACGAACTTGGGGAATTTTTCCCACAGGAACTGCCCTTTATTGGTTATTTCCTTAGCAGCGCCGCGTGACGCCCAGTACATCGCCCATGCCAGAACCACAAAGCCTATGAGAGCATTGCGTGTTGTCTTTGCAAGAGTTGAAACCCTCATGGCGTCTTCCGAGAAAATACCGCCAGCAGCTACCGCTTCGGCAGTATTGTCAACTGATATGCCAAGCCAAACGCCGGCTGCATTATCACTCAGGTTAAGAGCATGACCAATAGCAGGATAAATGAATAACCCGGCTGCGCCAAGACCAAGGATAGCAGCTATGGCATATGCGGTATCCCTGTTATTTGCACCGATCGCACCTTTTGCTGCAATGATCGCTGATACGCCGCAGATGGATGAACCTACTGCAAGGAGTGTTGTTAATTTTTCGCCCAGTTTAAAGTAACGACCCAGCAGGATCATTATGGCTGTTGCAAAAAATACTTCTCCTATGATCAGCGCAAGACTGATACCGCCAAGTTTGAATATGTCCTGGAGCAGGAAACGAGCTCCAAGGAGTACTATACCGATCTTAAGCCACAACTCATAGGTATCGATACCCGGGTTAAAAATTTCCGGGATCTTTACTAAATTCCGTATTAGTAGACCAAGGACAATGGCGATCAACACATACTCGATCTTTACTCCAGTCAATCCGCTCAGGACTGGTTCAAGCAGCTTACCTATATATCCCACAACAAATAGAAGAGCGATGCCCGGGATGTGGTTATATATTTTATTAATATTTATGCTGCTCATGATATTACCTACCAGGGCACTTTTAAGCCGAGTTTGACAAGTATCGCAAGAACGGTTGCAATACCAACTGCCCACCAGTCTATGTGCAAACCAAACCAGGCTGAACGAGCCCTCTCGTGCTCGCTCAGTTCGGAATTAAGTTGTTCTTCTTCATTCATATCGATCACTCGAATTTCTTAAAATTTAAGTTTAGTACTATATAAATTCTTCGCTCCTATCCAAAAAAAAACCAAAAAAGCGCATTCACCCGGGCAAATACTTCCCTATCAGCTCGTTCAGTTTCCTCTTTGTCTCCACAGGGATCTTATCCGGCGCTGTCAATATCGCCCCTGCCAGCGCATTCGCGCACACGCAGTCCCTGTTCAGTGAGATCCTCGTGATAGTCTCTTTGATGATATTTCGCACAGCCTCCTCGTTCTTCATGGCGTTCTGGATAACTGTCTCGATAGTCACATCTTCCTCATGCCAGACATCATAATCAGTAACAGTAGCGATAATGCTGAGGCACATTTCAGCCTCGCGCGCAAGTTTTGCCTCAGGCAGCGCTGTCATCCCGATAATGTCAAACCCGAGCTTCTGGTACACTTTTGACTCAGCCCTGGTGGAGAACTGCGGACCTTCCATGCAGACGTATGTCCCCCCGTTGTGCACCCTGTATCCCAGCTTTTTCGTGATGTCTGCCAACATTGTGTTCATCTCGGGGCAGAACGGATCGGCAAACCCGGTATGGACGACAATACCCTCATCAAAGAAGGTGCTCTCGCGAAGGCGCGTCCGGTCAAATATCTGGTCAGGGATAACGATATCAAGGGGCTTGAGTTCCTGTTTCAGGCTGCCAACGGCGGACGCGGATATTATCCTTGTCACACCGAGTTTCTTAAGCGCCAGGATGTTGGCGCGGTAATTAAGTTTGCTCGGGGAGATCCTATGTCCCTTGCCATGCCGGGGAAGAAAAGCCACATTCATATCCCCGAAAGACCCTATCGTGATGGCATCTGACGGTTTCCCGAATGGTGTATCAATTTCTATTTCCTTCACGTTATCCAGCATCGACGCATCATACACGCCACTGCCACCTATTATTGCTATATCTGCCTTCATTTTTTTACACTCCACTGTATTTCCAGGTTCTATCGCCTGATACATCCTTTGTTTTAACTATCCCTCTCCTTACCATCTCTCCAAGTATCTCATCCAGCCTGTCAGGCTGGGCTATCTCGAAGTTGATAGGATCAATATTATGGTATTTCAATAGTCCTGACCTGATTTTCGGTATTGTCCATTCATCAAGTTTCTCTTTTGCCATAAGGCGCGAGATGATATCTATCAT
>JAJRAP010000129.1 GCA_028679855.1 Candidatus Methanoperedens sp. | reverse complement strand
TGGATAAGTTCGAACATGATCCCCTATCTGAAAACAAGCATCGCATCGCCGAAGCTGTAAAACCTGTATGAATTCGATATGGCTTCCGAATATGCGGTCAGAAGCCTTTCCCTTCCAGCAAATGCGCTTACTAATATAAGAAGAGTAGATTTCGGCAGATGGAAGTTTGTGATCAATGCATCGATCCTTGATCTGAACCTGTAAGGCGGATATATGAAAAGCCGGCTGAAATCTTCCTTTACTGTGATCCTTCCGTCCACGCATGAGCTTTCAAGCGCTTTTGCGGTTGTCGTACCTGCTGCTATGAGTTTTCCTTCCGTACAGTTGATAATATCTGCATTTTCCTTACTGACCGATATATATTCTGGTTCCATTATGTGCTTTTCTATGTCCTCGACTTTGACCGGTGTGAACGTGCCCGGGCTTACATGAAGTGTAACATAGGCGATGCTGACGTCTTTTTTCTTAATCCTGTCAAGCAACCCATCAGTAAAATGTAGACCTGCGGTAGGTGCCGCGATCGAGCCGTTCTTCCTTGCATACACGGTCTGATAGCGCTCCCTGTCATCGAGTTTTTGTCTTATATAAGGCGGGAGCGGCGCTTCCCCTGTCTTTTCAAGAATGCTGTTCAGGTTTCCGTTGCAGTTGAATTCAACGAGGTACCTGGCGCCTGAATTGTCCTTTTTAACTTCAAGAACAGTAGCTTCAAGTTCCCCGAAATAAATTTGTGTTCCTTCACGGATGTTCTTACCCTGTATGAGGCACTCGTATCCGTCCCTGCTTTTTGAGATAACGAGCGCTTCTACATGCCCACCTGTGCTTTTTTTTCCCTTGAGTTTTGCAGGGATGACACGGGAATCGTTCAGCACGAGGGTATCACCTTTTTCAAGATAATCAGGGATGTCCCTGAAATACCTGTGCTTGATATCCTGTCCAACCACCATTAATCTTGATGCATCCCTGGGTTCTACAGGGGACTGGGCGATCAGTTCTTTCGGGAGATCATAATCAAATTCACAGAGTTTCATCTGGTGCTTAGTTTACATGCAGGGATAAGTAATTTTTCTATGAGGTTAACAATATGAATGGACAATTAATAAAATATATCATAGATTGCCCTGAAATGAACTATGCCATCAATATATTTTGAATGAAAGAATCAGATATTTTCAATCCTTCCTTACGCAATATCTTTCCAATTTCCTGAGGCTGTGTATTTGGATTTTGGATTATTTCCAGAAGTATTCGGATTGTCTTTTTTTCAGAAGATATCTCTGAGTCTTCTTTTGTTGAGGGTATTTTTAGTTCTTTTTCTCTGTTTGAAATCTGTTTTTGGTGAGTGGTATCATCTATTGAATAATATACATAAAAATCAGCGTATTTTTTTCGTATTATTAGATATTTTCTCACAAATTGATGTAGCTGATTACTTACCCGTGTTCTGATTTTATTGCTCAGTTCTTCTGCAGTATATCCTTTTTCACTTGAATCTATTTCTTTTATGGCCAGTTCTTGTATTCCACCATCCCTGAAAAACAAAATTCCTTTATGGTCGAATATTCCAGATTCATCAAATTTCGCGATTTCAAGGAGAGTATAATATTTTCCATTCCGGTTGTAGCTTGTAGTATATCCTATTTCTTTCAAATTCCGGAATACGGTTATTCTAGAACTTGAAGTTTGTTTGATTATTGAGAGTAAAAAAAGATTTATGGGAACTAAAACAACGGGTTCATGATGCTATAGCAATAACCTTTAAATCCAATACAAACCTGTAACAGAGAGGTGAATCCAATGAAAGTATATATATGTGAAAAAAGCTGCTGCCCGACAGTTGAGACAAGTGGAGATGACGTGTTGATAGGTGAGGGAGCGAACACAGTTAGACTAAAGAAACACGAATGGAACATGCTGGTAGAAAAAATCCAGTCTGGCGAGCTTCATTCTATCTAATAGGGAAAACCTTTTTTTCCAACAAGCGGCACGAATATAACGCCGCATTTCGCTTCTTTTTTTAATCCATTTATTTTTGTCACAAGATATAGTTCCTGTATGTATTTCCCCACAGGTATGACGAGTTTTCCCCCAGGCTTAAGCTGTTCTGTTAAAGTCTCAGATATATCAGGCGCAGCGCACGCGACGCTAATGCGGTCATATGGGGCAAAGCCGCGAAGCCCTATAGATCCGTCCTCAACAAGCACTGTCACGTTGCTGATGCCTGCTTTCTTAAGGTTCTCACGGGCGAACAGAGCCAGACCTTCTATTAGTTCCACAGCATACACATGTCCGCTTCCAGCAAGTTCTGCCATGACAGCAGCATGATACCCAGAACCTGCCCCTATCTCAAGCACCTTCATACCGTCCTGTATGTCAAGCAGGTCGCACATTATAGCTACCATATGAGGAGCTGAGATCGTTTGTCCCCATCCTATGGGCAGGGGATGATCAGCATATGCATTCTTCTGTTCTCTTTCAGGGACAAATAGGTGACGTGGGACGCGGCGCATGGCATCGAGCACGCGCTCACTGGTGCCGTGACGCCTCAATTCATCTATAAGTCTGTTTTTTTGGTTTTCAAACTCCATACCGACTCCCGCTTTTTGATAACAATACGCTCTCCGGCTTTTGAAAAACGTCTTGGTTCCCTTTGCCCCGATTCAGCATAGATGCGTTTGATATCGCTTGCCTTGATCACAACACCCTTTCTGCTCTTGAATCCACTATCCCGTATCTTTATCCGTATTATCTTCAATTCCCGACTATCAACTTTTATTTTTTCCCCGATGATAAATTCCCTGTCCCCCGGTACTTTCATCTCTATGGATTCAGTTGTTTCTCTGTGGCTTATGGCTATTTTTACAACAACTTCATCGATCGCACGCGCCCATATCGTCTTAATTTCATCAGCCTGTGCGCTTTCTTTCCTTTTATCACCAACTTCAATAGAACTTATATGCACAGGATATGCCACTCCTGAGATCTCATCATCAATTACAAGCTCGTCGCCCACCCTGATGACTCCAGAAAGAAGGGTCCTGATGCGAAGGGACTTTTCTCCTATGCTCACTATTACCCGCACGGGCACTTTCTTTTCTTTTTTCTCTGGCGAACATGAAGGGCAAGGGGTATCGATATTTTTCATGTCTCAAAATTATTAGTCGGGCTATAAATATCTACTACCTGCGAACCGAAAAATCCTTAAATTCCCTGATATATTTTTCAGATCTCACCTGTACATCTTTTAC
>JAJRAP010000012.1 GCA_028679855.1 Candidatus Methanoperedens sp. | reverse complement strand
TTGAGGGGAGTGAAGGAAAAAATGTGTTTGATTTATGGGGAAGCTATGAAATAATTGTTTTTCTGAATATATGAACCGGTTATCGGTTGAGTTTGGGATTTGTGGTTGAGATAAAAGTTGGATTTTAACACAATCTGACGACATGAACTGTACATTATTTTCAATGCCCTGTTATCAGCATGGAACCACCATACGGCATCATAATCATCTTCGCTCCCATACCATGTTTCCGCATCGCCATATCCAGCGCTCCTTTCAGCGTCGCCGGGATAAAATTCGCCTTCCTGACAGCCTCATCAGGCAGCGAAGATACAAGATAAAGGTCAAACTTCTTTGACAGTGCAGCAATGAGCGCAGCTTTATGCCCACCCATAACGAAACCCTCCCCGAACTTTTCTATCACCTCATCCCTGCCGTACTTAAGCCACTCCTCATAAACCCTGTTTCCGTACCCTTCCCTGCACTCTGCAACAAGGATGATAGAACCCCCTTCCTTCATCGCATTCTTGACATGCTCAAGCGCCTTGTGGGACTGGAATATGTCGATATCCTTGGGCCATCCTCCTGGTGAAACGATAATAATATCCGCGGGCTCAACTTCGATCTTTGAGTGCCTGTCAAGGAACTCAGCACCCTTCCTATGTGCTTTTATGTGATCCCCCGCTGCGGCAAACACGATCTCTTTTTTCCCGTTCATGACAACATTCAGGATAAAATCTATGCCAAGCATCTTTGCAGCTTCTTCAATATCCTGCCTCACTGCGCCGTCAAGCCGTCCAGCAGAGGATTTCGGATCAAGCATCAGGGCATGGTTAGCATCTATGCTCTTCTTTGAGGATACAGCAGGAAGAATTGACTTTGCTCCGCCTGAGTAGCCTGCATAATAATGGAACTCTATTGTCCCTGTACATACCACAATGTCAGCTTCCAGGACAGGTCTGAATATCTCAACCGGTGTGCCCCTTTCAGTCGTACCAAGATAAACGCAGTCGTTAACGTCATGTTCGATGCTTTTGATCTTGTCGTATAGTTCCCCAAGAATTTTCTTTTTTTCTTCCTCTGTCTGCTTCCTGTGGATACCAAGCCCGAAAATGACCTTGATATCCTCAACCCCGCCATCTTCCAGTTCAGAAATGAGCGGCAAAAGCAGTTTTGCTGTCGGTGTGGGGCGCGTGGTATCACTGACTATGATTACCGCCTTTTTTCCATGGTCTGCGATTTCTGATAATCTCATCCTGTTTATAGGGTTCTCCAGTGCCTTTTTAATAAGCCTGATTTCATCCTCTGCTGCCGGTACAAAGACCTGTTTTATCACTTTGACGCTGCATTCAGGAGGTATATCGACAGATATCTCTGTATTTCCGTATGGCAAATTGTACAACACAAACTGCCTCAACGCATAAAGATTACATATATTTTTGGATTCGAGAGAATAATTATCTATATTTGCAGCCTTATATTGATCATGTTCGACATCGACCCGAAAATAATAACTTTTTTTGCCATCCCGCTATCTTATTTTATAGTGATTTTTTCAGTATTGCTCATACAGTGGGGCATGGTGAACCTGATCGGCAGGCATATTGGCAGGATATCTTTCAACCATCCAAAACTTGTCAGGGCAATGAACTGGTGGGGTGTTTTTATCCATGAACTCAGCCACGCTCTTACTGCAATAGCAACGCTGAACAAGGTTAAAGAGTTCAAGGTCACATCATCTGGCGGTCATGTGGTTCATGACGTAAGCGGCAGGTTCGGGTTCTTTCAGTGGGCGGCTGCCCAGTCCATAAGCCTTGCTCCTGCATTTGTGCCGCCAATAATAGTAGCTCTTTTGATGCATTATCTGGGCTATATCGATTTCACCCGCGTTAATTTCAATGCCGGCGACCCGGTCTCAATAATCTATGCCATGTATCTTGACCTGATGCCATACATAATTGAAACCACAGGTTGGTTGTTCGTGAACCTCAATTACTCGAAAGTTGGGAATTTCCTGCTGCTTCTATTCCTTACCTTCTCTTTTTCATCGGCAAAACCAAGTTCAATAAGCGGAAAACCCGGGAATCAGGGGGATATTCAGTCTGTTATCCAGATGTCCATTAAATTCCCGGTATATACGTTTTTATTCATGCTCATCTCCATCTTTTTTTTCTGGATATTATTCGGGTACAACATACCCATGTTCTCGATAGTCCTCACTTATCTGCTGTTACTGCCAGTATTATCCATATTCGGTCTTGTGTTCAACTTTTTGTTCATCATGCTTGTTAATTTGTTTGACAGGTCTTCTTTACTGAGGATAATAATAGCGCTGGCGGCTTCTGTACTTGTTTATGCGGGTTTGACGCAGTATTTCGCAGCGCAGTATATAATAAATATATCAAGTATTGCAACACTGCTAGGGGTCTTAAAACTGCTAAGATAATGGATGATACTGAAGGAAAAACAATATATGACGAGGGACATATAAGGTGGTAGAAAGTAAATGAAGAAAATTGAGAAGAAATTGGATAATATTGTTACCGATATAATAAGGGATTCTTCAAATTTTCCAGAAGGCTCTAAATATCTAAAAGCTGATTTTCATTTGCATACTAAGGTAGACAAAGAATTCAAGACTGAAACATCAATTGATGAGGAATATACAGAAAAGTATGTAAATGAACTCAAGAAGAAAGAAATTAAAATAGGGGCAATAACTAATCATAATAAATTTGATAAAGATGAATTTGAAGTTATCCAAACTGCAGCTATGGATAATGACATCTTTCTGCTGCCGGGAGTTGAGCTTTCTGTCAATGATGGAAAACATGGGCTTCATACACTCGTCATATTTGCGCCAGAAGATTCTGAAAAGGATGTAAATAATACTTCAAAAATCGAAAAATTTTTGAGTTTAGCCTT
>JAJRAP010000128.1 GCA_028679855.1 Candidatus Methanoperedens sp. | reverse complement strand
TTAGAATTTGCATTCGATTGTATAAATTCTTTGGGAATTAAAGATATATATGGAAACAGATATAATTTTAGATTTCTTCAGTTTAATCCGTTATGAAAATTGAAATGTCCGAAAGTCATGTTAAATAAATCTTTTCCGGATTCATATTTTTTTTCGATTTTTTCATACTTGTGCAATTTTTCAGTGAAAATTTTTTCAAAATGTGATGCGGTAAAATATGCTGCAATGTCTCCCACGACCAACCCGAAAAATATCAGGGTTACGATGAAAAAATAATCTTCGATCGTACCCGACAGCGAGCCGGCAGCTATGATGAAAAATGTTGCCCCGAGCGGGATGCCAAACGGGGATAGAAGAGCTATGATAAGAAAGAAAAGAGACGGATTTGAGTATAAATCCATACTTTATGTTCCCCGTTCCCCCGATAGGCGGTTTAATCTCGCAACTACCTCGGTGCAGTTAAGGTTGTTTTCCTGGCAGAGTTTACTGAGATGTTTCCTGTCATTTGTAAATGATTCCTTAATCCCGAGCTCATTATAGACAAGCTCTTTTGGGATGCCACTTCTATTAACAATGAGATTGACGGTCATCCAGTCCTCTATGGTTTTGTTACCGCTTTTCAAATATTCACTGTGCTCTTTCCATGTTTCATATCTATGGACGGTCCTGACAGCGAACAAGATAGTTAAAAGGACTAATATAATAAGCAATAAAGACCAGAATAAAAATTTTTTCTTGTCTTTCATTAAACAATGTTGGACATCATAGTAGAAAAACATTATTCTGATGACACGAATACCGAGAAGGCCGTTCCGGCCCTTCAAGCGGCATGTATTATGTTCTGCCAGGCGGCCATTTTCTTAACATATAGGAAACCATAAACACTTATACACAGCATGCGCCTTATTTAATAAGGATTGCGCAATATAAAGGTTTGTGCCTCTTTGTTAAGCTTTCTTAGATATTGATGTACTAACATTTAACAGTTGATAGATCATCCTGGGTATCACAATGATACCTGGAAGTAAGCAATCCGATGATATGAAAGCTCGTAAAGATGGGACATTACCTCCTTTTAGACCAGATTTTCATTCAGAAAAGCATGTACGTTGTAAACATTGTGGGGAAACCTATAAAGAAAAAGAAATAAAATGGGATCCAATAAGTGGCAACTGGGTATGCAAACACCATCCAAAATGTGATGGCGTTGGGTGGCTTCCATTTTAAAAATACGCTCAATTCATAATGGAATATCCCACAGCGGATACCACCGTTCCACTTCCTTTTCTATGGGCAGCTCCTTCTCCATAATCGAGCGAAGCCTGAACTCATAAGAAGAGTCCCTCTGTTTTCCGTTTGGCACAAAAGGATAAAACGTTGCTTTTTTGAAATTATATATCCAGTAAACCTCTGATTCATCCTTGAACTTAAAAACCGCGCACAACAACTGCTCGCCAAAATCATTCTCAGCCAGCGTCTCGCTTACCATATACAGCGTACTCACAAGGTCCTCAAAATCAGGGTCATTCAAAATAACCCAGAGGTATCCATATGAATCCTTCTTGAGTTTATACTGGGTACTCGTTTCCTTGGAACTCTGGGCAAGCAACTCCTCGATTTCAAGCTCAGTGTTCTGGAACCTTGAAGCTTCGATTGGTTTAAAACAGATACCTGCGCCCTCTGATTTCAAATTCAGGTTGGTGTTAAGAGTGACAGAGGCTATCGAAATTGCAAACAGTTTATCAGGTTTTGGTTTAGGAAGCCTGCTTTTACCCAGCAGTGCATCAAGAAACCCCATTCAGAACTCCATCCTGCGCTCCATCTCCTCAAGTGCGCGTATGCGTGCCTCTACCGTCGGATGGGTGGATAAGAGGCTCATTATAGAATCCCCTGAAATTGCTGGTATGATAAAAAATGCATTCATGCTCTCCACTTCCCGAAGGTCGCGCGAAGGCACACGTTCCATGACTCCGCTAATAGCCATAAGCGCCGAGGCCAGATGCGAAGGCTGGCCCGTGATTATTGCAGAACCTCTGTCAGCAGCGAATTCCCGATATCTTGAAAGAGCACGTATGAGCAGGAAACTTATGACCCATACCAACAGCGATACCACAAAAACGATTATCGCAGCGCCAGCGCCCCTGTCACGGTCACGATTACCGCCCCCCATCCCGAAAAACAGCATATTCTTTACAAGGAAAAAGGCAACGGTGGACAGGAAGCTTGCAATCGTAATAACAAGCATATCCATGTTCTTGACATGGCTCAACTCATGGGCCAGCACCGCTTCAAGCTCTGGCTGGGTTAATTTCTGTTTCAGAGAAGTTGTAACCGCCACGACTGCGTTGTCTTTGCTCCTGCCTGTTGCAAAGGCGTTTGGGACATTGCTCTCCACAATAGCGATTTTCGGTTTTGGTAAATCAGCTATTGCACAGAGTCTTGAGATTGTTTCATGAAGGCGCGGTTCCTCCTGCTCGCTGACAATGCGTCCTCCCATGCTCCAGAGCACAAGTTTGTCTGAAAGGAAAAACTGGATGAGAAGGAAAAATCCTGCTATGAATATCAAACCTGTAGTCCCGACTCCCCCGTATGCCCATAGGACAACAAGGAATAAAAGATATACTGCGGCTAGCAGGAACATTGTCAGCATCATGCGGGCTGCAAGCCCATAATCACGGAACCACTTTTTCATTTTAACACCCAAATATAATAATGTAACCGTTCATCAAAATTTGCAATTATTTTAACACTCAATCCTCTATCAGTCCTTCGCCCTTGAAAATCTTCCGCGCTTCCTCAAGAGTGAGATCAGCAGGCGGTATGATTAAATCGCTTGGCTTGATGATTTCATGAGGGACCTTTTTATCATTTTTTCGTGCATAGTCGGTAAGCTTCTTGAATTCTGCCTTGAAGGCTATCGTAACGGCTTTTTCATCCCTGCCATTAACAATTTTTACTATATTATTATCGATTTTATTAATTGCGTCAAGGTGTTTCTTATCAAACTCGTACTGTCCTTCTCCCATCAATCGTACTATCATTTTCCCATCTCCTTCTTTAATGCTTCAAGCTGCTCATCCACTTCGCCCTTTGACTTTATCTTCGAAAGTTCCCGGTCAATATCGTCTTTTGTTCCCCCGGTCACATCCTCAAGCGTGCCTGCTTCTACAAGTTCATCCAACGCAGATGCCACTTACAGATTCGGTGATCTTGACCTGTGCTTCAGCAGCGCTGTACTGGGCTTTGATAGTCTCCTTGGTGGAACGGAAAGTTTCTATCTTGGCAGACGGCTTTTCTCTGTTGCAACGAGTTTTTCCTGTCTTTGCCAATGTCAGCTATCTGCTTAACAAGACTATCTATTTCAGTCTGAGATGTGGTCTTCCGCTCAAGCGCAATCCTTGCCAGGTCTTCCCTTCCAGCCTTCAGCGCTCCTCGAGCCTGATCATCAAGTTTTGTTATATTCTGCTCAAGCTTAACCTTCTGTAATTCAAGGCGCTTCTTGGCGGTAGTTACTTCAGCAACGCCACGCTTGACGTTCTGTAAGAGTTCAAGCTGTTTTTCATAAGAGTAATCGAGAGTCTCTCTCGGGTCTTCAAATTTACCTAAAATCTTGTTTATTTTTGCTTTTATTATCGTACTCGTCCTGTCTATAAGCCCCATGATTTTCTACCTCACAGCATTCATTTATTATGCCGCCTTGCCAACAGAGCACATGCTAACAATCCTGCCAGTGTGAGAACGCAAATTCGAACCCCGCAGCCGTGGGAGTCCCTCTGGCGGTCACAGATGTAACTGCTGGTGTTTCAGTTCCTACTACAGATTCGAATGGGGCTGGTGTAACTTGAGATGCTGCTGTTGTTGCCACTGTTGTCGCTGTTGCCCCCGAGGTTGCTACCGTTAATCCCGGCGGCTTCCCAATGAGTAACAGGGCAGCACTGGGGCCTGCAACATGGTTCGGCTGGATCTCAAACGTCGTTCCATAATCGTTCCGTGGTCCGCCACCCGAAGCTTTAATATGGCAGGTTCCACATGAGCCATCGCCATACACTTCCCCAAGAATTTTAAGAATCATTCATATCTCAAAGCATCAACAGGCTTCAATTTTGATGCCTGATACGCAGGGATTATCCCAGCAAGTATTCCCACGGTAACCGAAACAGATAATGCCATAGCTATCGAGTTAAATGTGACTACAGCAGTGCCTCTCCCAAGAGGAAGACCTCCCATAAGCGCAGGCATAAAACCCGAAAGAATTGTTCCGAGGATTATGCCTATTATTCCTCCAACAAGTCCGATAAATGCCGCATTGAAAAGGAATATAAGCAAAATGTCTTTATTTTGCGCCCCAATAGCTTTCATAATCCCTATCTCTTTGGTCTTCTCAAGGACAGAAGTGAACATTGTATTTGCTATTCCGATAGAACCAACGATCAAGGAAACTGCGGCAATTGCCAGAAGAAACGTATTCATTGAATTCATCGTATCTGCTCTTGTTTGCTGCATTTCCTTCCTTGAAGTAATTGAAAAATCCATTTTATTTGAAGTAACATGTCTTGAAATCATAAGTTTGTTCTGGATATTCGTGATTGCTTCGTCCAGCAGATCCTGGTTCTTGATCTTTACAACAAGCGTGTCATAAATATCGTTCGTCTTCTCCGGGATCAACTGGTATGCCATCTGGATTGGCATATATACACTGTTAGTCTGGTCATCAAGAATTCCCACAACCCGGAAAGCGCTGCTATTTATCATGACCATTTTATTTATTCCAATAGGCTGAATAAAATAAGAGGCTGCAAGCCTTCCTCCGACGACTATAACATTCTGGTCGGCAGAATCAAGCATCCGGCCTGTTTTTATTTTAGTTGTAGTGATTTGAGACCATACTTTCTGATCAACACCGGTTACAGATACTTTCCCTGTTTTGCCAAGATAGGAAATATCCACACTCCCCCTGATATTTGTGTCGATCAATGCAATGTCAGGTAGCCCCTTCAATGCCTGGAGATCACTTCTGCCCAAAACTATTGCTTTGGTCGTTGCCTGAGGTTCGCCTCCGCCGCCTCTCTGACCAAACATTCCCCCACCCCTTTCAAAGCCAGGTGAAATTGTCACAATATCTCCGCCAAGTGCGTTCAGTTGCGCATTCATCGATTCCTGCATCCCGGCTCCTATCGATACAATGGCAATTACTGCAGCGACACCTATAACTATGCCTGTTATAGTCAGCCAGCTTCGCAGCTTGCTGTGCAGCACCATGTTAAATGCATGCTTGAAACACTTGTTGATCTTCATTTTAACCTGCGGGAATTATCATTTCTTCTGGCTTTTGAATAAATCCTTTATTTTGAAATCAGGATCGATCAATTTGCGGCTCGTGTACTTTTTATAACCCACAAATCCTACCAAAAACACAGCTATTCCGATGAAATACCACATGTATGTAGAGAATATACTTGCTTGTGCAGTACTTCCACGTCCCTGGAAAGTCGTTTGACCGACCGCAGATCCCGTGTTCGAAACTGAGAGTTTAACTTCTTTCTGAACGACCGTTCTTTCTCCCATAGTGTCGGTATAAGCTATCTGCACAAGCACGGTATCAGATGAACTATTCGTTGAGCCATTCATTGATCTTTGCATAGGCCTTCCCTGGCTATTGGAATTGTTCCTGGGGACTCTATTCTGGGAAGACATATTGCTTATTGATGACTGCAATTTGAAGCTTGCAACCGTGTAATCTCCTTTATTCAGATTGCCTATGATGACTGAATTTGTGCCGCTTACACTCCAGACCGGCTGCTCAGGAATAACCACCGATACTGAGTTTGCAGGATTACTTCCTATATTGGCAACGCTAAAAGACATTATGCCATTTGCATTATCCGAGAAGGCTACATCAAAATCTGTTCCGCCGCCAACATATAATCCAGCAAATGTATTAATTTTTTTCGTTTGGTTTGATATTGAATCTTCATACGTCAAGTATAAGTTCAGCTTATACAATCCCGGCTGCGCATTAGTATCTGCGATAACCTGATATTCAAGGTCAGTGCCATTGCCAATGTCGATATACCTGATATATTTTGTATTGTCACTGCCCACAGGAAGAATGATATTATCTGCGTTCTCCCAATAGAATGTCAGATCTCGCAACGGTGCATTTCCGACATTATTGATCGTGAATTTCAAGCTGCTCTGTTTTCCAGGGACAATCGCGGTCTTATCGATATGAATAACTTCAGCATTTTGCCTGCTCTTAACATCAAGATACAGACTTTTTTGAGTCATATCACTTGCACCCTGCTCATAATACTTAACTTTGAGTTCGTAACGTCCTGCTGGAGCATCCTTGTTTACCTGCATCCTGTACTTTACGATCTTTAAATTTTGATTAGAATTCACGTCATAACCTGGAATCATTCCTATGCTTTGAACGGCGTTTTCACCGGGTACAAGCTCAAAAGGATATGAAGGTAGAATTTCCAGCATAAGATCGTTAGCAGTCGTACCGCCGATATTCTCGATTCCTATACGCACTTCTACGGGATTTCCTGCGATAGCAGGATCAGGGTCATAGTTCGCAAGGCTTATTGACAGTACCGTTGAACCGGCTAAGCCCGCATTGACTGCAGGGGTATAAGCCATCAATACCAGGATTATCAAAACCGGTAACATTGTTTTTTTCATTTCTAATTCACCTCATGATTTTCAGAAATTCTCAAAATCTCCCCATCTTTCAGCTCAATTATTGTATGAGCATATTTGGCCAGATTAGGGTCGTGAGTGACCGTGATTATTGTTTTTCCATGCTCTTTCCACAATCTGTGAAGCATTTCCAGAACTTCCCTGCCCGTAACACTGTCAAGAGCTCCAGTGGGTTCATCCGCCAGGATTATCTCAGGGTCGCTTACCAGGCTTCTTGCAATGGATACTCTCTGCTGCTGACCTCCAGAAAGCTGTGATGGACGGTGATGCATCTTGTCACTCAGCCCCACCAGGGTCAGTATTTCTCTTGTTCTCTTTGCTGCTTCTCTATCGTTATATTCTAAGAATTCCAGTGGAAGCATCACGTTCTCAAAAGCAGACATTGACGGGATCAGGTGATATTGCTGGAAAATGAAACCTATTGTTTTACCCCTTAATGATGCAAGGTCTGATTCGCTCAATAAGCTGATGTCATGCGATTTGAGGTATATCTTACCTTTTGAAGGAATATCCAGGCAGCCTATCAAGTTCATCATTGTTGACTTGCCACTTCCTGACGCACCTATGATAGCCACAAAATCTCCTTTCTTTATTTTTACGCTTACTCCTCTGAGTGCCGGAACTTCCACTTCGCCCATCCTGTATATTTTCCAGACATCCTGTAATTCCATTATAGTTTCCATCTAATCTCCGGAATCATTTATTATGCCGCCTTGCTACTAAAGCACATGCAAATAATCCGACTAATGTGACAGCAAATCCGAACCCTGGGGCTGCGGGAGTCCCTGTAGCCGTAACGATTGTATCCGATGGGATTGCCGTTTCAGTGGGGGGTTCCCCTATAGCTTTCAGGGCTGTGCTTGGATCGGCAGCATGGTCCGGCTGGTTCTCAAATAGAGTTCCGTAAGAGTTGCGCAGTAATGTTCTGTTAGAGTTGCGTGGTACATAAGTTCCATTAGAGTCCTGCGGTCCACTGCCTGAAGCCATAACATGGCAGGTGTTGCATGAACCACCATTATATACTTCGTTGAGACTTGTAAGATATTGGGGTCGTGCAAAAGACTCCGATGTTCCTACAAGAATTATGAGTGTTGATAAAAGTAATGCAATTACTGTTTTCCTATTCATATGTATCACCCAAAAGCGGCAGTGGGGTAGGAGGGGTGGTGGATTAAAAAAGATACTGCCCTTGCAACTGCATTCGCCTGGTGATACCTGTTCCGTTTCGGACAATTGTTCAAATTTTTGGTTTTAACATGCACCAATTCTTCAATCATATATCCTCCAATATTGGATTCTTATCTTAGCCATGTTATCACCAGGAAAAATATGAAGAGAAAGACGTTAATTCATCCTTCCTCTTCCAAAGTGTCCAGACATTTTATTTTTTCCAGATACGCCGGGCAAGCCAAGCTGTTCACTTAGCTCTTTAACTTTCGTGTAATTTCCATCTTGCTTTGCCTGATGAAGCTGAATAAGTATGTTGAAGTCGTCCTCATTATCGATTTTAGATATCATCGGAGTATTCACTGCTGCTTCTTTCCAGGCATTATAATCTCCTTTTTCTATTGCCTGTACCATTTGTTCATTGAAAGCTCCTCTTTCAGAAGACATTGCACCTCGCTTTTGCAACATATCTTCATGCCTTTGAGACATTACCTGTTGTCTTTCTACAAGCTTATTGAAGTTTTCTTCTGTCAATCGGGCTGACATCGCCTCTTTCCAGGCAGTGAAGTTATTTGCTTTGATTGCATTTATTATATTGTCTCTGGCTGCCGCATCCATCCCGGATAATTTTTCCCCAAAAGCTGCAACTGACCCGATGGATGCTACGACTATGAAAATAGCCAGCAAACCAAAGATTGTTTTTTTATTCATTTATGTATCACCTCAAACACTTATATTATCAGAACATGCTTATAAGAGAAAAGAAGGTAAAATGTACATCTCAAGTCCACTTTCGTTATTAAGGCTCAGGAAAAAGATAAGTATATGCCACCATATCATCTGATCGAACCAACAAGACTGGTTGTGGAACTTGTCTATACGCTAATAGTTGTATTTCTTTGCTTTACAATATATTATAAAACCAAAGAAATATATGATCTCACAAAGTATGAAGGGGTAAAATATTTCAGGATTACGTTCTTATTCTTCGGTTTAGCTTTTCTTTTTAGATTTATATCTGTTTTTGTAATGCTAATGGGAATAACATTTGATATTGAAATATCAAGCTACCTCTTCAGGATTTTTCCTCTGGTTTTTAATGGATACTTTAGCACAATGGCTATTCTTTCATTGATATATAGTATAATCTGGAAGGAACTTCATTTCAAACACATGTTGATCCTATCCAATGCTATTGCCATCA
>JAJRAP010000127.1 GCA_028679855.1 Candidatus Methanoperedens sp. | reverse complement strand
GCGACCTGCGTTAACAATACCGAAAATACTATTACAAACATTAAATTTAATTTATTCATGTTTCACCAACTATTTTTCCATCAAGCATTTTCACAATTCTTCCTGCATATCCTGCAATTCTTGGGTCATGAGTTATCATCACTATGGTTAATCCTTCGTTGTTCAAACGTTTAAAAACATCCATTATTTCACCTCCCGATTTTGTGTCCAGATTCCCTGTCGGTTCATCTGCCAGGAGAATAGACGGGCTGGTGGAGAGCGCCCTTGCGACTGACACTCTCTGCTGCTGTCCGCCAGATAACTGCGCCGGGAAATGAGCTTTACGATCAGATAGCCCTACAGTGTCCAGAAGTTTTTTTGAGGTATCAGCTACATCTTTTTCAGGAATTTCGTGGATCCTCATCGGCAGTTGGATATTCTCAAGGGCTGTAAGGGTAGGATACAGATTGAAGGCCTGGAATATGAACCCTATCTTTTTACCTCTTATACGTGCCAGTTCGTCACTTTTGAATGTCGATATATCTTTACCTTCAAGAAAAACCTTTCCCCGGGTGGGCATATCCAGACAGCCTATCATGTTCAGCATAGTTGACTTGCCGCATCCGCTCGGTCCGGTTATGGCCACGAACTCATTTTTTTTGATGGTCAGATCTATCCCCTGAAGCGCGGGTATGTCAAACTCACCCATTCGATAGATTTTCCAGACATCCTGCAATTCCATTATAGTTCCCATTAAATCACCGATCAAATGATCTTTGATGCTCCCAGAATATTGAATGTTGGTTATAATCAGTCATATATTTTTTCCATCCAAATGCTCATAACTGATCATAGGATGAAAGACTATATATGAATTCCCTGAAATTTCCTTGAAAGCAGTTATGCAAAATTCAAATCAAAGGATTTTTCCCATGATGGCGCTAATTATGACTATATTATGAAGTCGCTATCAGGAGGGGAACTGCCGCTACGTTATAGATTGAGAGATCCTGTATATCAGATATTCACAGACCATCTGATGATAGTACTTGCATTGCTGTTGATCCCGACAATATTCTTACCATATTTATTTAAATTTTCGCACATGATGCTGGTTCTTTTCAGGGCTGTGAACTATGCTATTATCGTGGTCTTTGTACTTGAATACTTTTTAAAGTTGTACGTAGCGGATTCGAGGAGGGAGTTTGCTGCAAATCCATGGCATATCCTCGATTTTCTGATCGTTGCACTGTCTATCGCCAATTTCCTGCCCTGGGTCGTGTTTGGATGGATCGGGAGGGCTTCGCCCCTGCTCAGACTTCTGAGGATTACCAGGATATTTGCCGTAGCTGGCAGAACGGTCAAACGGGCGATCCCGACAAAAACCATTGAGAAGAGATCCGGGCCGCCGGTCTCACGGATGAGGATAAACATCCATGTGGATGGAAGCACCATAAAAGGCGCATTGAAGGAAGATATCTCAAGGCATCTGGCTGCTTCCGGATATGCCTGGGTCGATCTGCAGGAAGTCTCAGAAACGGATATTGATATCATCAGTGATGCCCTCAGGATCCCCGGTGTTGTGTTGACAAGCAAGATCATCAAGGAATCCTACCCAAAAATAGACTCTTTCAAGGATTTTACCTCAATATTCATCAGGGATATAAAGCTGCAATCTGAAGGTACAGGCATCAAGGGTATTGATATCTCAAGAAATAATATGCTTATAATCCTGGCTGACAACTACATTGCCACAATTTCCGCCGGAAAAAGTGAGCTGTTCGATCAGGTGAGCGGCGATGGTTCAGTTAAGGAAAAAAAAGAGGAGTTTATCCCCAGCATCCTGTATTCAATTTTCAGGAGGAATATAATGGACTATGATGAGGTCGTTCGGCTTCTTGAACACAGGGCAATCGCTATGGAAGAACTTCCTGCAGGTATGGCACGTCCATCTTTTCTTGAGGAGACCTTCTATTTCAAGAAAGAGGTCCAGAAGATCCACGGCGATCTCTGGCATTTTACGCGGGTGCTAAAAGCCATAAGAAGCGGGAAAATACAACCTGGCGGTTTGAAAGAAGAGTTTCTTTCCCTCTTTAACATTCTCTATGATGAATCAACCTATCTTTATGAGACTTCGGAAAATGTCAGGGACGATTTGGTCTCATTGATTGAGCTTCATATAAATACAATATCGGTCGGATTGAACAGGGTCATGAGGATACTTGCCGTGATCACGAGCATCGGGCTTATTCCCTCGATCATCAACGGGTTATTTGGAGAAAATTTGACAGATAGTCCGTATTCGATCACGATCACTGAGATATTCTTTCTTGAGGTATCTATAATGCTCCTTGCAGCCTATGCTTTTTACAGGCGCGGGTGGTTAAGATAGCTATATGAGAATACCATAAATTATAAGTTAACGCAGAGAGTGGTATCATTTTAGGAGTGATAATAAATGTTCCGGTATCAATTATTTGCAGGCCGTACCTTCAGAATTGCAATAGCAATATTTGCGGTTTTACTTTTTACATTGAATATAGTGGCGGCTGATTCTAACCAGTCTGGCAATAGGGTGTGGGATCAAAGCACGAACATGAGCAATGAATCATATACATGGAATTCTTTCAGTTTCACAGGATTTTATTATTGTGCGTTTTGATTCAGTTTTCAGAGGAGCTGAGATCAACGCAGTTTTTATAAAAGGAGTATTCCAGATTTCAGATTCTTACACCAAAATCGGGAGTGGTGACAGGTACGGCTTAATGGAGATAACAGGTGCCGATAAAGACCATATAACAATGGATAACAGCGTCTCTGTTGACCTTTCTGCCGGAAATACAGTGGATTTGATGGGCAATTTGAAGATCATCGTTGCAGACGATAGCAATTTCCTGCGTTTTGCTCTATCTGCGGAAAGAACAGGCACATATGAAGTAAGAGGTACGGTTTTTCCGATAACGTATGAATGGACACCCCTGAACTTTGGTCTCAATATCGGTGGAGGAGGGACAAGTGTAGGTTTTTATTATGATATGGATAAGGGCATTGGGACTGAAGATATGAAAGCACAAATCAGCACAACCTCAGATTCGATACCGGCTGGCAATTTGATATATTCCACATCTCCACAAGAAATCAATTTTGCTGATAAAGATTTTGGCTCATATGAGGTCATAGGTTTCATGGCTGACAAATATTTTGCCGGATATAATGGAAATAGTGTTATTTCTGGGAACAAAGAAATAAGCTCTATTGGAAGCGGGCAATTGCAGAAAGTGCTTCTTGACGATACCGACAGACGCGTTGTTTCCGAGGGGGGAAGCCTCACACTTAAAGATGGTTATATGATCAAGATCAATTCTGTCGATGTCGGTGCAGGCCCGGGACAGGTATGGATCTCATTATTAAAGGATGGTGTTGAGGTTGATAATAGTGTTGTTGCAGGTGGCGAAAATTACATATATTCAACAAAAGTGGGAAGCGTGAATGATTTACCTGTCATAGCAATTCATTTTGAATCTGTATTCAGAGGAGCAGAAATGAACGCAGCTTTCACAAAAGGAGTATTTCAGATATCAACTCCGATCACATCCGTGAAGAGCGGTGATAACTATGGGCTGATGGAAATCAGCAGTATAAGTTCCAAAGGGATCGAAATGGACAATCCAGGCTCTATTGGATTTTCTCGTGGAAGTACTTTTGAACTGATGGGCAATATTCAGTTCAAGGTAGCGGATTCCAGCGATCTCAGGTTCTATCCTTTTGTAGAAGTAACTCCCGATATAATTGCAAATCAGCTTGTCATAGATGCTCCAACCAGAGCATCCGCAGGGGATGTTATAGACATAAAGGTAACAGCAGGTGGGGATGTCGTTGAGGGAGCATCTGTGGTCATCGGTTCTGGGAGCGCTCTAACAGACGGGAACGGAATCCTCAACTACACACTGCCGCGAAATCTCAAAGGAATTTATAACATAACAGCTACAAAGCTGGGTTACGAGAACGCAGCCAGAAGTATAGAAATAGCTGCATATGTTGCGAGGACGCTTAGCATAAACGCACCGTTGAAGGCTAACCAGTTTGATAATATATCAATACTGGTACAGGGATTTCCACACCATAATTCAGGTTACATTCTTATTTAAACCTCACCTCAATTCTTCGATTCCCCAGCCATGAAATAGGAACATTCATTCCAGTTTCATCAAACTTTTTCATCAG
>JAJRAP010000126.1 GCA_028679855.1 Candidatus Methanoperedens sp. | reverse complement strand
TGGTAAATGATGGTTCCATCATTCCACTTGAGGTAAAATACAGGAACAATATCCAGAAAAAGGAGATAAAAGGTCTGATAAAGTTCCTTAAAAATTTCTCTATTGAAAAAGGCTATGTTATAACAAAAGATAGCGAGGAAGAGATTATGATCAATGGATCTCAGATACTATTTTTGCCATTATGGAAATGGTTAATTCAATGGGAAGAAATGAGAACTAAAAAGCCCATGATTGGATAAACCCGGAATTGGAGGATTATTTGAAAAGCCCGCAACAAGACGAAATGATATCAAACTTTGCGTGCGGCGTAGTATAGTTTTTAAGGTACAAGATCAATTCTGGCCGGCGATAATACTGTTCGTTCTTATCAGATTCCTGTGACAATATGGATGTCACAGCCGTTTTCCCGGACGATTAATATATATTCACTAAAAACATTATTTGAACAAATAATGCCAGATTATCAATTTACCGATGGGATTTCAGTTTTAATAAAGCATAAATGGAAAATCGTGCTTGCACTGCTAATCTTAATTATAGCCGCCATGTTCATATATATCATAATCCCGCTCCTTGACGGCATAATAATGGGCATTGTGCTTGCCTATATCGCAAGACCTATGAAACGGTATATCGACAGGTATGCTCCAAAAGCGTCGGCGTACATTGCCACACTCGCTATCGTTCTTCCGATTTTACTGATATTCGGGTTCGGGATCATTGAGATCCTCAACGATATTCTCTGGGCTGTTAAAAACCAGGACTATGTTGTGGGGATCTTATTGAGCCTTCTTGAGAAGTTGAGCCTTCCGGATTTCGTCCGCGACAGGATCAGAGATATGGTTCTGAATTTCACGTCGTACCTGTTGCCAGTGCTAAGGCAGTACCTGACCATTTCGATAGTAGTAGATATGGGAAAGGCGGTTGCAATGCTAACACTGAACACCATGCTTGCTGTGCTGATCTGTTTCTACCTGCTTATGGATGGCGAGCGTCTGATCGAAAAGATAACAGATATAATCCCCCAGGAAGTGGAATGTTTCTCAGTCAGGTTCATTAAACATTTGGATGGTATCCTTTCTGCCATTTTCATAGGAAATACATACAGCGCGATATCTGTAGGAGTCCTTTCGCTGATCGTCTTCTGGGTGTTTGGTTTCTCCAATGTACTTGCTCTCTCTGCCATTATGCTGCTTGCAGCGATAATTCCATTAGTAACTGGCTGGCTGGTGGTTATAGTACTTGCAATATTCAGGTATTTTGAAATGGGAAGCGAGAGTGCGATCGTTTTTCTGATAGTGGCTTTCGTGGTGGTGATACTGCCGCCTGAACTCCTTGTCAGACCCTACATAATCAATACTAAATCGGACATTCATCCCATGCTTATAATCCTGGCTTTCCTGGGAGGAGGAATGGTGGGCGGCATTGCGGGTTTCTTCATAGCTCCGATACTGCTCGGCGCAATAGTGGCGGCGTACCGTGCAGGTGCGGAGGTTCGAAGGAGTCAGATCTTAGAGTCATGCGATGAATAAAAAATTTAAAAATAATCAACTTTTATTGAGTGATCCCGGTCACCACATCTTTTGTGAAATCAAAAACCGTTACGCGCTCATCCCCTCTACATATATCCAGTTTGAGTGTGTTCTCAATTTTGCCAATTACAGAAGCCCTGTATCCTGCGCCCCCGAAAAGGCGTACCACCTCTGCCTCGTTTTCAGGCAGCGAGGTTACTATAAAACCCGTTGCAGGATGAACCTTTAACCACTGGATAAAATTAACATCCCCAGGGACGGGTATTTCCGATAGATTGACGCTTGCGCCAACCCGGCTTGTCTCGACGAGCATCCCCAGTGTCCCGATAACACCGGGATTACTGATATCCTTTGCTGCTGTCAGCAGGTGTTTTTCGCCGAGCAAATGCATCACCCTGTATTTTGCCCGCACGTCCTCGGGTTCTTTCATTGTTGTAGAATCAAAGCTGTACGGGGAGTTAGGTCCCATTCTTCCATCCAAATCGAATGCCGCAATAACTGAGTCACCCGGTCCTGCCGTACTGCTCCTTATTTCGCACCCCTTCTTCACTGTACCGATTATAGCCACCGAAAGCGAAGTATAGGGTGTATCTGGATGCAGGTGACCTCCTACCATAGGGACGCCGAATTTCGCTATCCCGTCCCTTATACCTCTGAGAAGCTCCTTGCATGCTTTTTTATTGCTCGAGGAAAGTACATTAACCATTGCCACGGGCTTGCCGCCCATGGCTGCTATGTCATTAACATTAACGAGCACGGAGCTGTATCCGGCCCACCACATGCTCGCTTCGATGAGCCTTGCCCAGATGCCATCAGCGGCAAATAGAACGTAATCCTCCCCACCTATATCGATAACAGCAGCATCATCGCCAAAATCCACCACAGAGTTCCCATACTCAGAACGTACACTCTCGAATATGTTTATAAGGTCAGCGATGGGTTTTTTTCGCGTTACGCCTTCGAATTCCCGGATTTCTTTTGCGATGGTCTTTAGATCCATGGTACTCAGACCATTTCTATTGCTTTTATCATTAAACTCCTCTAATCTATTCATACCTTTATAGTCATTTCGGGATACAACATTGTCATGACATGAATGTTTTATCTATGAAAGCATTAATATGAGCACATCTGAGACAAAATGAACAATCTTTTTATAGACGATAGAGCTGTCGAGTTCATGAAGAAAGCTATTGAAAGCAAAAAAGCTTCCGCAATGAGGATATTCACAAGCGGGGGCGGGTGCTGCAAGCAGTTTGAGCTCACCCCGGTAAAAAAAGCGCTTAGCGGCGATGTTACGTTTTGGCAGGGCGGCATTGCTGTTCACATAGAGAAAGAAATCGTGCAAAACACTGGCTCAATATGGATAAAATTCGATGAACACAAAGGATTGCTTATAGAATTTGAATAAAAGGGGAAAAAATGATAGGTATTTCAAAACTTTACTGCGGGACTGTTGAGCCCTCTGATGCTCTCAGGTACGGACGCGAGTCGGGTAAACTCCCTTCGCATCTGCTTCAGTTCTCAAAGGATAAAAAACCGGTCGTTGTATGGAACATGGGCAGGCGCTGCAACCTTAAATGCGTCCATTGCTATGCCCAATCAAAGGACATTGAGTACACGAACGAACTGACAACGAAGCAGGGAAAAGAACTTATAGATGACCTTGTGCAGTTCGGCGCACCTGTAATATTATTTTCAGGTGGAGAGCCCCTCATGCGCCCCGATCTTCCAGAGCTTGCGCTGTACGCAAGATCAAAAGGTATGCGTGCTGTAATATCAACAAATGGGACTCTTATAGATAAGAAGATGGCAAAAGTGCTAAAAGAGATCGGTCTGTCCTATGTGGGCGTTTCCCTTGACGGCATGAGAGAGACCAACGATAAATTCCGGGGTTTCAAAGGCGCCTTTGACCTGGCACTTCAGGGCATGCGCAACTGCCGTGAAGAAGGAATAAAAGTGGGCTTGCGCTTCACTATAAACAAAAAGAACGTCAAGGACATCCCTGCCATATTTGATCTTCTTGAAAAAGAGAAGATACCGCGAGTATGCTTCTACCACCTTGTTTACGCAGGACGCGGGTCAAAACTAGTAGATGAAGACCTCACACACGAAGAAAGCAGGAAGACGCTTGACCTTATCATGGACAGGACAAAAGCGATGCATGAGAGAGGTTTCCCGATGGAAGTTCTCACTGTGGACAACCACTGCGATGGACCTTATGTTTATTTCCGCCTGCTGAAGGAAGACCCTGAGCGCGCAAAGGACGTGTTCGAGCTTCTCCAGATGAATCAGGGGAATTCCACGGGCATCGGCATAGCCTGCGTTTCCTGGGACGGCTCAGTTCATGCAGACCAGTTCTGGAGGCACTACTCCTTCGGCAACGTGAAAGAAAGGAAATTCAGCGAGATCTGGACAGACACGAGCAATGAGCTTATGAAGGGACTTAAAAACCGCAAAGCTCTCATAAAAGCCAATGCCGACAGGTGCGCGAGATGCAAGTGGTTCGATATCTGCAATGGCAACTTCCGTGTGCGTGCAGAAGCAATATACAGCAATGTCTGGGCCGATGACCCTGCATGTTACCTGACAAAAGAAGAGATAGGGTACGACGAGAAGAAGTAGTTATTTTATTCACCTGAACCTAATAACACATCATCTGCGGGCTCTTCGGCAGCGGCTTCACCACCGAGGCAGCCTCCCAGTCAGCTTCATAGATATGCAGCGAATTGCAGAAGTCCACCACCTTGACAAGCGTGAGTTTGTTCGGCTCAAGCACTTCGTGCTTAATCATCGTGAGAAGTCCCACCATGTTGCTGTTCCACGCTGCGAACAGATCGCGCGAGCGCCACATGCAGTGCATCTCTGCATTTCCATCTCCCAGCGCTCTTACCCATAGCCTCTGGAGGCAGGGCTGGTCTTCCTTTACGAACAGGTCGCGTTCAGGGATCCATGTAATCGCCTGGCGGCGGCGCGACACACCCTGAGGCAGTAGGTCGCGTATAGCTTTCAACTGGTCTACATCCGTTCCACGTGAGGGGTAATTGATGAGCCTGTCCATGTAATTATACTCAAAACCCTGTTTTTTCCAGTCATAATCCCTCTCCCACTGCTTCAGGTATTCCTTCACATGTAGCTCCTTTGTGGGGAACCGGGGATGAAGCATGGGCTCTGTGTATGGTTCACGTATCTCGATAACAGAACATATGTCCCTTGACAGGGGGCCATATTCTGTCTTTATTACCATGCCGTTTTTCATCACAAAATTCACTGCCTGCGCCCATGCGTCTGCAAGACCGACAGCCTGAATGAGATTGGTGGGGGGGTATTTCATGACCGCTGCTCCTTCGATTGCATTATCACTATTCTTGGGCATAGGATTAAAGATTAACTATGAGATAAATTCAAAAACCTTATATGTCCAATAAGCCTACTATATTTTGCGTGGTGATTCATTTGTTAAGCGTCAACGAAAAGGGAATGGAAATCGCAGAAGAAATGATGGATTGGTCAGAGGAACTGAAAGTTAAAACAATAGAATTGAAAAACGGCAGCAAAGTCATAGATTGCGGGGTAAACGTGGATGGGGGGTACGAAGCAGGGTTGATGTTCACTGACATTTGTATGGGAGGATTTGGCACAAGTTCGATATCCGTTCATAAAGTAAATGAAATTCCACTTGCGTTCGTTGATATTACCACAGACCATCCTGCGATATCATGCCTTGGCGCACAGAAAGCAGGATGGAGGGTCAGTGTAGACAAGTATTTCGCTATGGGTTCAGGTCCTGCAAGGGCGCTTGCTCTCAAGCCCAAAAAGACATATGAGCGAATCAAATATGAAGACGATTACGACTATGCGGTCATAGCCCTTGAATCGAACCAGTTGCCTGACGAGAAGGTCATAGAAGCTATCGCAGAGGCGTCCCATGTTGATGCTTCGAATGTTATAGCTCTTGTGGCTCCCACAGCGAGCATGGTGGGCTCGCTGCAGGTCTCAGGACGTGTGGTCGAGACTGCAATATTCAAGCTTAACGAACTGGGATATGACACAACCAAAATTGTCAGTGGTACAGGGTGTGCGCCAATTGCTCCAGTTGTCAAGGATGACCTGAAAGCTATGGGAAGCACCAACGACAGCGTGATATATTACGGTTCCGTATTTCTGACAGTCAGGGGAATGGACGAAGAGAAATTCAAGAGTGTCCCCTCCTCAACATCAAAAGACTACGGAAAGCCATTCTACAAGACATTCAAGGACGCAGGATACGATTTCTTCAAGATAGACGCTAATGTCTTCGCGCCTGCTGAGATTACTGTGAACGACCTTGAGACAGGAAAGACCTATCGCACAGGCCACCTGAACGGGGAAGTTATAATGGAATCTTATGGAATTAGCGGGATATAAAAGCCCGCTTTCGTTGTTTTTGGGCGGATGAATACTTTCACACCGCTTGCCAGACTGCCTTAAGAAAGAATTTCCCCATCTCAAAGAATGGTGCGGCGAACATATATGGGCGCCAAGCTGTTTCCATGGGTCTATGGCTTCTGCGATTTGCTCGTTGGCCGCGCCTTCCTTATAGACCGTGTTTCTCATTTCTGCGAATTTTTTGCAGCTTCGGGAGACCGTTTTTATCGAACCATATCACACTTACCCTTCGCGCGACATGTACAAGTCCAAGCATCACCGGTACTTCTATGAGCGGCCCCACTACGGCAGCGAACGCCACGGCTGAGCCTATACCGAACACCGCAACCGCCACAGCGATCGCAAGTTCAAAATTATTGCTTGCCGCTGTGAATGCAAGGGTTGTGGATTGGTCATAGGAAAATCCAAGCCTGTGCGACATGAAAAAAGAAACGCCGAACATAATAATGAAATATGCAAGCAGCGGGACTGCAATTCTCAATACATCCATGGGGAGTTTCACAATATACTCTCCCTTTAAGGAGAACATGACGATAATAGTAAAGAGCAGTCCGATAAGAGCGGTGGGACCAAGTTTTTTCATAAACACGCTGTCATACCAATCCTTTCCTCTCTTTTTCACGAGAACAGACCGTGTTATTATACCTGCGATAAAGGGAATTCCCAGGTAAATGAATACTGCCTTGGCGACCTGCCATATTGATATATTCACAACAGCGCCTGCTCCTGCGCCGCCTATCCATGCTGATAATACTGTAATAAAAACATAGGCGAGAACCGAATACAGCGCTACCTGAAAGATAGAGTTCATGGCGACAAGAACCGCGCACAATTCATTATCCCCACCAGCAAGCTGGTTCCAGACAAGCACCATGGCGATGCATCGTGCAAGACCGATCAGGATCAAACCTATGCGGTACTCTGGAAGGTCAGGAAGGAATATCCAGGCAAGAGCGAACATGAGAACAGGTCCTATTACCCAGTTCTGGACAATGGAGGCACTCAGGGCTTTCCCCTGCTGCTTCATTTTGTAGAGTTCTTCGTATTTTACACTGGCAAGTGGCGGGTACATCATCCAGATAAGACCTATGGCAATGGGAAGGGAAACCTGTTCGATCTGAACGGCATCTAATATTCCGGCTACCTGCGGATACACAGCCCCAAGGATTATTCCGACCGCCATGGCAAGAAGAATCCAGAGGGTCAGGTATTTGCTTATTATTCCAAGACTTCCTTTATTTGTTCCTCCAACGCAACCTGTTGTATCTTTCAAGAAATCACCTTTCTGTTGTTTGCATTCTTCATTCTAATACCTGCCTTCCATTTGTTATTCTAACTCTTTATACGAGCATACGGTTAATAAAACCCTACAAGGAATTTCAAAAAAATTTGAACTATGGTTTTCGAAAAATCGAAATCATTCTCTTCCCTTCTTGAGAAAGTGAATAAAATGCAAACCGAGAGCGTTTTATTTTACATATTATACCGTGTTTTTTTAAAAGCCCTAGATGATATGAAACAGCAGACTTTTTAGCCTTAAGCTTTCTTGCAATCTCATCCATACAGTGCCCTCGCTGCTCAAGCATCAAAAGTATCTCAATGCGGTGGGAATTTGAGAGAAGCTTTAATTTCTTGACAATTTCTTTTGAGGCATACCTTAAAGGCTTATGATCTTTTTCCAGATCCAGAAGCCATTCTTTGCGAAGGTTTTCATCACCTGGGCAGCAGATTTCGGCTGTTTTGGATTCACACCGACATTGATTATTCATAATTCATGCAAGTTTGGATATATACTATAATTAGCGTTATTTTGGTTAGCGCAATATCATTAATCGGAATCTTTACCCTTTTTCTTAACAAGAATATACCAAAAAAGATACTGCTCTTTCTTGTTAGCTTTGCTGTTGGTGGATTATTTGGTGATGCTTTTATTCATCTTTTGAGATTGTCGGATAACCCCTTAAATTTATCCAAAATACCTCCGTCTTTTCATGAATTCCAGGATTTTTCAGAAAAAATATGATTTTTTTCACCAAAAAATCCCTATTAGCCCATTATTTTCCTCAATATTCCAGAATTTTCCTCCCTTTTCATCACGTTTTTAGGTAGCATACGCTATCAATGACATTTGTAAGTCTCTTCACGTTAACAACGATAGCAGTGATAATGAATTGAACATT
>JAJRAP010000125.1 GCA_028679855.1 Candidatus Methanoperedens sp. | reverse complement strand
TAACTGAATATCCCATGCCCGCAGGCGGATGTCTGCTCACCGAGCCGATTTATGCCTTTAAATTAAAAGACCTTCTGACTTACAACAATAGTCCGGAATACAAAGATATAAATCTTTTGCGTGTTGGCAGGCACTTCCGGTTTTCTCCTGAGTGTAAAATTATTGTGGGAAGAGATAATGAAGAAAATGAGGCCATAAAATCGCTTGGAAATACAAAAGACTGCCTGCTGAGAGTCGAAGGGGTTGGGAGTCCTCTAACTATTATCCGCGGCAAAGTAACAGATGAAGCCTTGCATATCGCAGCATCTTTGTGCGCAAGATATTCTGACGCAAAAAAGCTTCCTGAAGCCACTGTTGCAATTATCAGTGATAATAAATCGTTTTATTTAAATGTGAAGCCCGCCGATAATGCGATCATTGATAATTACAGGATTGAGAAGAAGGGGACAGTAGCGAAGTTGTTGCGCCTCTAACCTCGATAGCTTTCTAAAAACTGCTGTGGTGTTAATATCCTGATGCCCATGTATTCCTTTACGGCAAGGACTTCTCTATCTCCTGTTATAACAGCTTTTGCCTTTAATGCCACAGCACATTCAATAAACTTATCATCATCAGGATCATTCTTAATGATTTTTATCTTCGGCGTTTTTGTAGTAAAAAGGATGTTGAAACCTCTTGAGAAAAGGGATAATAGTTCCTCAAGTTCATGTCCGTCCTTCAGGCCGATCCTGCGAAGGACATCAATATATTCATCAAGAACGGCATGAGAGAGGCAGAGGGTTATTCTTTCATTTTTCCAGAGGTCAATAATCTTCCTCGGATTCCCGCCGAAAAAGGATGAGACAAAGATATTTGTATCAATAACAACCCTCATCCCTGTTTCTTTCGCGACGCTTTTATGGCTTTGCTTATTGTAGCGGGTGTAACTCCTTTTGATCCCAGTTTCCTTCCGGTTCTGTTCCACAAGTCATCAATGTATGAGCCGATATCACGTTCCTTAATACGTTCTTCAATAAGCTCTCTTACCATCTCACTAGTAGTCTTGCCTTCAATCCTGGCAAGCTTATTAAGCCTGTTCTTGACCTCATCGTCTATCCTTATAATAATCTGAGTCGACATATCCTTGCCCTCCACAATATATTTTGTATTTAATGTATATATTGTATATCACATATATAAGATTGTCAAAGTCGCCCTCATACACTCCTTGCCCGCCCAATAACCTGTCCCTTCCAATTGCCTTACTATACCCCCCCTACGTAAAAAAGAGGGACAAAAAAGTACGAAAGAGATAAAGAGCGAACGGGCGGAAGAATTGTGATATAATCCTTTATAATATTAAAAAATTATTCAAAACTTTTATTTTACAATTAGAATTCCAGGAGCAGAAAGACATGGCTTACGTTTTACAACATAAGACAGACAAAACAATCTCAAAAGGCAGGTATTACCCCCTTGGCGCTGCGCTGCAGGAAGAAGGTGCCAATTTTGCGATCTACTCGCAGAATGCATCCGAGGTATTTCTCCTGCTGTTTGACAAGGCGGATGGAGAACCGACCGATATTATCAAATTGGAAAACCGTACGAAATACATATGGCATACATTTGTACAAGGTGTGAAATCAGGCCAGTTCTACGGTTATAAAATCAGAGGAGATTATAATCCTTCGTGGGGAATGCGGTTTAATGAAAACAAGCTTCTCATCGATCCATATGCAAAGGCGCTGGCAGGGAAATTCAGGAATACCGATAACCTGCTCCTTGCATATGACAGCCATTCATATTCAAAAGACCTTTCCATGGACCTGCGCGACAATGCTGCCATTGTACCGAAGTCAATTGTGATAGACGACAGATTTGAATGGCAGAATGATTGTACGCTCTGCCTTCCGCTTGAAAGAATGATCATCTATGAAGTCCACCTGAAAGGTTTTACTGCTCATAAATCATCAGGAGTAAAAAATCCCGGCACTTATTTGGGATTCATAGAAAAAATTCCGTATCTCAAAGAGCTTGGAATAAATGCCGTTGAGCTCCTTCCGCTTCATGAATTTTATATTGACGATTTCCTTCTTGATAAGGGGCTGACAAATTACTGGGGGTATAACTCAATAGGCTTTTTCGCTCCGGAGTCATCATACGGCTCAGGGGCATATCCGGGCTGTCAGGTTAATGAATTCAAGACGCTTGTGCGGGAGCTTCATAAAGCAGGCATCGAAGTGATTATGGATGTCGTTTACAATCATACAGGCGAAGGCAATGAACTCGGGCCGACCATGTGCTTCAGGGGAATAGACAATCCGACATATTACTGTCTCACCGGGTCATCTCATGAACCATACCGCTATTACATGAATTACACAGGATGCGGCAACAGCATGAACCTTGCGAATACGCATGTCATTAGATTCGTAATGGACTCTCTCCGGTATTGGGTCGAGGCGATGCATGTGGACGGTTTCAGGTTCGACCTTGCTTCTGTTCTTGGAAGGGAAGAGGGATTTTTCAGGAGTTCCGCGTCATTTTTTGATGCGATATCGCAGGATCCCGTTCTTAACAGAATAAAATTAATCGCGGAGCCTTGGGACCTTGGAACTTATCAGGTTGGTAATTTTCCGGTTGACTGGTCTGAATGGAACGGCAAATTCAGGGACACCACGAGGAAGTTCTTCAAGGGTGACGCAGGACAGCTAAGAGATATGGGCTGGAGAATGACAGGCTCTGCAGATTTATATAAAGACGACGGAAGGTCTGCATACAACAGCATCAATTTCATTACCTGCCATGACGGATTTACGCTGAATGATCTTGTTTCTTACAACTATAAACACAATGAAGCAAATCTTGAACACAACAATGACGGCACAAACGACAACAATTCATGGGACTGCGGAGTTGAAGGTGAAACAGATGATCTTAATATTATCCGTCTTAGAAAACAGCTTGTAAAAAATCACATCTGCTGTCTCCTGTTTTCATCCGGGACACCCATGGTCCTCGGAGGAGATGAATTTCTGAGAACGCAGAAGGGCAACAATAACG
>JAJRAP010000124.1 GCA_028679855.1 Candidatus Methanoperedens sp. | reverse complement strand
GCGATAGCCAGGAAGTACATTGCAAAAGAAGTAACGGAAGAACTAATTATCGAATTTCATAAAAAAGGATATTCGATTTCCAAGATCGCTGAAAGTGTTAACGTACCGATTGCAAGGGTTATGGATGTCCTTTCAAGGATTGGTGAAGAGAGCGATGTGGATAAAACACTGGATGAGATAGAAATGTCTCATTAAAACAAAATTTATAAATTATGCTATAGTATCGGTATTCATTATGGCAGTAAATATCGAATACGCTAAAAGACTCCCAAAATCTCCGGGTGTCTACCTTATGAAAGACCTGGAGAATAAGGTCATATATGTGGGAAAAGCATCATCCCTTAGGGACAGGGTGAGCCAGTATTTCAGGGAGTCCGACTCGCCTAAAACCCGGATGCTCATGCGGAATATCGAAGGACTTGAGTATATCGTCACCGGAACTGAAGTCGAGGCGCTTGTTCTGGAATCAAATCTTATAAAAGAGCATGCTCCGCGTTATAATGTGAAACTTCGGGATGATAAGGCGTATCCTTTCATCAAGATAACGAACGAGGAATACCCGCGCATCTGCATTGCGCGGCGGCGGGAGCGGGACGGTGCGCAGTACTTCGGTCCTTATCCAAGTTCAAGGTCTGTACGCGAACTCATAAAAATGGCATCGAGTCTGGGTATAAGAAGATGCAGGAAGAAATTACCCTGCACACCGTGTCTCAACTATCATATTAAACAGTGCATTGCTCCGTGTATAGGGGCGGTTACGAAGGAAGAATACCTTGGGATCATCAGAAATGTGGCTGAACTCCTCAGGGGAAGAAGCAGCCAGTTGATCCAGTTGCTAACTCATGAGATGGAACTACTTTCAAAAGATCAGGAATATGAAAAAGCAGCACGAATCCGCGATCAGATCAATGCACTGCGAGAACTTTCCGAAAAACAGCGCGTGAACGTGCATGGGTTAAAAGAACAGGATGTTCTAGCTTATGCCATCGCTGGGGAAAAGGCAGCCCTGCAGGTATTCCATGTGAACGAAGGGAAGCTCAGGGGTCGTGACACATTTACACTTGCCACGGCTGGCTCTGATGAGGAAGAGATGCTGTCAAGTTTTATAAAACAGTATTATCTTGACGCCATACCGCCGCAGGAATTAATAATCCCGGTCGAGGTAACGGATGGATCCATATCGCTATGGCTCTCCGATAAGGGTTCAAGGCTCAAGACACCAAAGAACGCAGTGGAGAAAGGTCTTATGAACCTTGCACGGGAGAACGCCCGTATGCTGCTTGGCCAGGAATTACTTCATGAAGGTAAGAACGAGGCGCTTCTGACACTTCAGAAGGCGCTTTCTCTGCATGGCACGCCGTCCGTTATTGAGGCTTTTGACATCTCGAATATCAGCGGTACGGACGCCACGGGTTCACTTGTGGTTTTCGTGAATGGGATACCTGACAAAAAGAACTACAGGCGGTTTAAGATAAAGACCGTGAAGGGTACGGATGATTTTGCCATGATGGGAGAAGTTGTGGGGCGCGCTTATGCGAGGAGGAAAGAGGAAGGAAAAAAGATGCCTGACCTTGTTTTAATTGACGGGGGAAAAGGACAGCTTGGCGCTGCACTTGCCGCAATTGGAAGCCTGGGGCTGTCTCTTGATGTGGCGGCGCTTGCCAAGGAATTCGAATATATTTTCCTGCCAGGTAGGGAGGCGCCGGTCATTCTGCCAGAGGATTCGCCCGCGCGGAAACTTGTGCAGAGGATACGGGATGAAGCGCACAGGTTCGCATTGGGATATCACAGGAAATTAAGGGGGAAAAGGATCGTTGAGTCGGAACTGGATAAAATCGCTGGTATAGGGGAAAAGAAGAAACAGGCGCTGCTTCGGTATTTTGGGTCTGTGGAGAAGTTGAGGAAGGCTGATGTGGAGGAGATAGGAAAGGTGCCGGGGGTCAGGAAAAAGGATGCTGAGGAAGTGTGGAGGTATTTCAGGAAATGAGTGAGGGAATTGTTTTTCACTTGTGCGGGCACGGAACTAATATGATATAATGGATAATGGATAACAGGAAAATAAGTTGCTAAGTTGCAGAAGGCTGTGATTAGGAGCGCTGAGAGGTGGGTAGATTATAAGAACAAATTTATATAGAGTTAAAAGAATCCATATTCAGCGAAAGGAGGATTAATCAATGCAAAATCGTTATGTTGGAGATGTAGGTGATTTTGGGAAATACGGATTGCTTGATTTTATTGCGTCTGAGACTGAACTCAAATTAGGCATGAATTGGTATCTTACTTCGCCTGTTGCAAAAGAGGGACAATCCAGTGATGGTAAGTTTTATGATTATTTACTCCTAGGCACAAAATATGAAGCAAAAAATAATCATTGATTGGTTAGACAGTGATGGAAACCCTGACTCTAGATGCGTGAGGCAAATTGAGGAGGGTAAGATTTTGCCAGATGGAACCGTTTTTTATAGTGAGCTTTTGAATAAGACTGACAGAAAAGATTGGCTGAACAATAGTATTAAGCGTCTATCCGAATGCAAGCTAATATTCTTTGACCCGGATAATGGCATTGATGAAAAATCAGGAGAACTAATCAAGAAATTAAAAATAAATGATAACCAAATTATTTGCCTGAGATATAAAAGAGGACCGGCGAGGGCTTTTTTTATCATTATGCAAAAAGAGCATTCTGATTCTATTGGAAAAGCAGTAAATAATTTTTTAGAAAAATGGCAAGAACATTTTGAAAGATCTCAAAAATAATTCGTTATGATAATCACAAAGCATGCTCTCCTCAGGATGCAGCAAAGGGGAATAGATGAAAATAATGTAGAATCTGCTATCCTGAACCCAGATGAGACCAGTGATAGCTTTGGCAGGCGCAAACTGGCAAGAAAAACTATTGGGGATAAAACCCTCGAAATAGTATATATAAAGGAAGATGATATAGATAATATAATTGTAATAACCGTTTACTGGTTAGAGGAAACATGAATATAACTTACGATAAGGATGCAGACTGTCTGTATATTCAATTCCAGCAGGGCAAGGTGAACAAGACAAGAAAAATCGAGGAAGGCATCCTCGTAGATCTTGATGAAGAAGGCAGAATATACGGAATCGAGATTGTAGGGGTATCAGAAAGAATGTCTCTTGCATCTCTTGGCAAAATTAACATTGACGTGCCAGTTGTAGGAGTTACTGCATAGAAACTCAATTTTTTAAACCAGCCTTAGTATTGTCGATTGCGTCTCACTCTCTTATTTTTATACGTGCCCCACTTTTGGCTATATAATTGTTACTCTGGCTCATGATATCCCATAGGATGCACGAGAATGAGTATGGATTCAGTCACAAACCCCGGACTTAAGTACGAGGCCTGTATATAGAATTTCTAGGAATATACAGGATTATTCACTATTATACCCGTATGTGTTATGAGCTGAAATATTTTTCTCCACGACATCCTAACCATTCCCTGCGCTGCGGAAACTCTTCTCTCAGGATTCTGCTTGATCTTCCTTTCAATTTTTTGGCTATAAAACCCTGCTGGAATATAAGCATATCACCAACCCGAACACGAACGGCGTTTATAATGCATTCATTTATGCGTGAAATACGCCACTACCTCATCCCCGCTTACGCTGTCTATCCTCACGAACCCGAACCTCTCGAACTGCACTACCTTATCCAGTTCTTTTTCCATCCCGCGCTCTCCAAAACCGTTAAATTCACCATCTGCCGACAGGACTTTGACCTTTAATGCATCAAGCGGGACCCAATGTATGATGCGTGCTTTCTCCTTCTTCACAAGGTCCATATCAGTGCCTATGAACTTCACCCGCAGTGGTAAGATGCTGATCACCTCGATATTGTAAAGGTCTTTAAGGCGCAGCCTCTCGCCTTCTTTGAGACTATCTGCATCATTCTTTGTGATCAATACCTTTGTTCCTGCAGGTATCTCCCTGAGCCCTCCGCGGGTTGGATGAAGCGGAGCCTTCGCTATTTTCGGTTCTGCGTCCTCTACTTCAAGTTCGACAGGATCCCATACAAAGAAATACCTGTTCGCAATAGGGTCAATGATCTTACGGTTCTCTGCATACAGCGTATCTAAACTGAGGCTGATATCAGTCTCTCCAAGCCCCAGATCGAGCATGAACTTGCGAAGCGCCTCCGGGAGTATGCCCCTTCGTTTTATCGCCCTGATAGTGGGCAATCTCGGGTCATCCCAGCCAGTGTACTGACCTTCAGCTATCGCTTTCTTGATACCGCTCGTGCTGAGTTTTCCGAACTCGTGTATCTGCACCCGCCCCCAGTGCATGGTCTCCGGATAAGTCCAGCCCATGTACTTATAGACGTATCTCTGGCGCTTTTCGCTGTCAATGAGGTCTTTGCCGCGTATAATAAGAGTTGTTCCCAGCAGGTGGTCTTCCACTGCCCCCTCGAAATCCAGCAGCGGCCAGACGCAGTATTTATCGTTGACCTCTTGTCTTGGATGCGGGGTCTTTATGATGCGGAATGCAACCCAATCGCGGATCGCCGGGTCTTTATGGGCTATATCGGTCTTGATCCGAAGCACCGCCTCCTGCTCTTTATAATTCCCTTCGATCATCTTTTTCCAGGACTCAATGTTCTTTTGCGGTTTTTCATCCCTGTGCGGGCATGCTTTCTTTGCGTCCTTTAAGGATTTGAACACCTCTTGCCCGCAGAAGCAGACGTATGCCCCACCTTTTTTTATCAATTGTTCTGCGACTTCATAATATTTATCTATCCTGTCAGATGCAATTACGACCTCTTCCGGCTTTGCCCCAAGCCATTCGCAGTCCTCAAGATACCACGTGTAAGCTTCAAGCATGGGTCGCTTGGTCGCAGGGTCTGTGTCATCAAAACGGATGATGAGTTTGCCTTTATATTTCTTTGTGTACTCGGAGTTCACAACGATCCCGCGGGCGCTTCCGAGCGTGGGCGGTCCATTTGGGTTTGGCGCGAACCTCATCACAAGGGGGCCGTTAAGTTCAAGCGGAGGAAGACCTTTCTCAGGCTCCTTCTTTTCTTTCAGTTCAGCAATGAGTTCAGGTGCGAGCTTATTCAATTCCTCTTCCCGCGCCCCGGGCGTCATCTGGTCTATTTCCCCGAGGACTTCATTTACAAGAATAGTAATTTCTTTGGCCATCGAGCGAAGCTCGGCCTGTGCCATGACTTTACCCATCACCGCGCCTGCCTGAGGTGTCTTGTTATATTTGACAGCGTTCTGCAGGGCATATTTCTTGATCCGGAGTTTTATCTCTTCTGTGGTTGGCATCTTGTACCTTAATCATCGGCACATAATATTAAACTTCTCGGAACGAAAACAGCATATTCAATAAACTATATATTGCTATCATTCATATTCTGGTCAAGGTGATTTGATGCAGGCAGAAGTTTCAACGATGTTCGGTTTGAATGTTTATACTGACAGAGGGATATATATCGGTAAAGTGAATGATGTCGTTCTTGAAGTCAATGAAAGAAAAGTTTCAGGACTTGCAGTATCGCGATTGAATCCGGAAATGTTCGATGCAGCCAAAAGTGGAGTTGTAATTCCATACAGATGGGTCACTGCGGTGGGCGACGTTGTTCTTATCAGGCACGTAAAAGATCAGTTCAAGAAAGAAGAACCGATTGCGGAAGACTATGATATTTCCAATGAAGAAGAAGAACAATAGATCGTGAGCGATGCTTTTTCAGACAGGGAGATGAAGGAAAGAGAGATTTACTCTGACCTTCGGGTTTTCCCTCCCTTCGCAGTGAGGATCGACGGACGGGGGTTCCGCCGCGCTCTTTCAGACTTCAAAAAACCTTACGATGAAATATTCGCGAAAGCCATGGCGGATTGTGTGGAATGTTTCTTCAGAGATAGCGGCTTGAATCCCCTGTTCGCTTTCACGTTCTCTGACGAGATCAATCTCTTTTTTTACGAAATGCCGTACAATTACAGGATAGAGAAGATAGACTCCATAATCCCAAGCTTCTTCTCTTCCGCACTTACCATCAGGTTGGACCTTAAAAAAGCCGTGTCATTCGATTCACGCATCATACCGCTTGGAAAAGAAGACATCTACAGGTATCTTGTATGGAGGCAGGCTGAGACCTGGAGAAATCATGTAAGCTCTTACGGGTATTATATGCTTCGTAAGACCGGTCTTTCGGAGAACGAGGCTGCCGGGCAGCTTAAGAATATGAAAGCAAGTGCGATCCACGAGCTTGTATTCAAGCACGGAATCAACCTTGCTGAGACGCCAGCATGGCAGAGATGTGGTGTACTGGTTTTCCGGGAAACATATAAAAAAAAAGGATATGACCCGTTAAAAAAGATAGAGGTCACAACGCAGAGAACGAAGATAATTCAGGAATGGAATACCCCGATATTCAGGACAGATATTGGCAGGGATCTTATCAGCCAGCTTTTATCTGAAGGGATATGATCAAGTCAATTTTTGCCTATTTAGTGGCGGTTTTCATGGGGCTGAACATCGGCGGTAATAATGCCGCGGCAGCAATGGGCGCGGCTTACGGCGCCAAGGTCAGAACCAGGTACCAGGCAGTGTTATTGATAGGTGTATTCTCCCTTCTCGGAGCGGTGTTCAGCGGGGGAGCGGTAATAAAAACACTAGGAAGCGGCATACTTCCACCAGGGACGATATTGCTAAACGGTGCAATTGTTGCGGTGGGAGCGGCGGGAATAACAGTTTTCCTTGCAAATCTTCTTAGAATCCCCATATCTACAAGCCAGGCTGCTGTTGGTTCTGTGGTCGGGATCGGGCTTTTTTATGGCTCATCAAAATTAAACCTTCCTCTCCTCGGATATATCGCAAGCTGGTGGGTGGTGACCCCGGTACTCGCATGGCTGCTTGCTTACCTCATGGGCAAATACCTCTATACTGATGTCCTTGTATGGCTTGCTGACCACAGCAAATCCGAAGCCTCGATAAAAAAAATACTCAATGTGCTCCTTACAATATCTGGCTGCTATGTGGCTTATTCCGCAGGAGCGAACAATGCAGCCAATGCCGTGGGTCCTTTCGTGGGCGCAGGATTCATGGATACACTGTGGGGAGCTGTCCTTGGAGGTCTTGCCATCGGTTTTGGAGCTCTCCTCATGGGGGGGAGAGTGCTGGATACGGTCGGGAAGGAGATCACAGAACTCTGCATCATCCGCGCCACCTTTGTTGAGTTCACTGCTGCTATCCTCGTCCATCTGGCATCCATCCTGGGTGTTCCTGTTTCGCTGGGTGAGATAGTGGCTGCAGGAGTCATCGGGATAGGATGCGCAAACAGCGGGATGCATATCGTCAGAGGGGACGTTGTTAAGAAGATATTGATGGCATGGATAATCTCTCCGCTTCTTGCTGGTGCGGTGGCGTTTGCATTAATGAACCTGATCCAGGTATTCTGACATAATTTTTGATAATGCCTCTGAAACATCCATTGTGGAATAAGATCCCCCCAGGTCAGGCGTTACAATTCCTTTCGCAATTACGGAATCCACAGCCCTTCCGAGAACTTGCGCATCTTTTTCCCGACCCATCCATTGAAGCATCATCCTGACGCTCAGGATAGATGCTATCGGATTTGCGATGCCTTTTCCGGCGATATCGGGAGCGCTGCCGTGGATGGGTTCAAAGAGCGCATGGCGGTCCCCTACGTTGGCGCTGGGGCATAGACCCAGACCTCCTGCCAGGGCTGCCGCTACGTCGCTGAGGATATCACCGAACAGGTTAGTGGTCACGATCACATCGTATTTCTCAGGTCGAAGTATAAGGTCATAAGCCATTGCATCCACCAGCATCTCATTGAATGATATCCCGTTTCGCTTTGCAACGCCTGTGCAGACGTCGCGGAAAAATGAATCGGATTTCAGCACGTTCGCTTTATGAACTATGGTTATATGTTTTTTCCCTCCTTTTGCAAGGATGCAGGCGCGCTCTGCTATCCTCTGGCTCCCCTTGCGGGTAATGACCCTTGTGGTATAAGCAACATCTTCATGCAGTTCCTCAATACCTGAATACATGCCTTCTGTATTTTCCCTCACTATGACAAAGTCAAAAACTTTTTTATTGCAGGGCAATTTGACATTCGCAAGAGGCACAAAAGGGCGGATGTTGGCGTATAGATCCAGTTCTTTTCTCAAGCGCATAAGTACGCTCTTATAATTGGGGTCGGGGGGAGTTGTGATGGCTCCGAATAACACGCAGTCGCACTCTTTTATGATACTCATATCCTCATCTGTGATGGCGCTGCCTGTGCGCTTCCATTTTCCATAGCCTATCTCAAGGGGTATCTTTTCTATATCAAGACCGAAGGCATCAAGCACTGCCAGTGCCGCAGGCATGACTTCCCTGCCTATGCCGTCACCGGGAACTATTGCTATTTTCATTTAACACCAGTTTTATTATTCTCCAGATTCCCTTTAAGAACCCCCACCAGCATCCTTATCGCATCCACGATATCATACTCTGACGCGCCCCAGTGCACCACAGCCCCATCTATACCGTTTATGTTCACCATACCTGATCTTTTGCTCTGGCAGCACCTTGTGATAAACGGCTTTGTGGGCATGTACAGCTCAGCCTTGAGAGGACACATGTTGATATGTTTATACGTGAGCCCGGGGAACCGCAGTTCGAATATCTGTTTTGAGATATCGCATCCCACAAGCTCTGAGTTATCCTCGATATCAATATCCGTGTCAAGGTATTTTCCTTTAAGCTCTGAAGCGTAGCACGGGAAGACCATCTTTTCCCCATCGAACTGCCGCAAGTCGATGAGTTTCTTTGTGAACCTTATGTTCAGTTCGCCCAGTATGCCGCTCAGGACGAGCCTATCTATCGCAGAAGCCAGCCACGGAGGATCTGGGGGCATGATGTCTATTATTTCTATCTCCATGACTTCGTGAAGACTTGGTTCATGCACGAAAGTGATATGCCTGTCCATACCTTCAAAAATTACTGTGTTCACGCTCTTTCTGCACAGGGGAATGGCGGATTCTATAAGCCTTGTCCTGTCATGCGCATCAAGTTTTTCATTGAATTTTTTGATCTGGTTCCCTTTTGCCATCAATTCAAGTGAGACCAACCTGCGCAGCAGCCCTTCCCCCTCGCTTTTTGCTTTATATATGGAATAACCTGACGGAAGGTCAGCAATAAGGTATTCCGTTGAAAAATATATCGGGCATCCTATC
>JAJRAP010000011.1 GCA_028679855.1 Candidatus Methanoperedens sp. | reverse complement strand
GAAAGTTCTACCAGTTCTGACACCTTGCCGAGCATTCCACCCGTCACGTCTGGAGATGATGCGCCCTGGATATCCTTTTTTATATCTACAAAACTGTGAGGCGTAATTTTCTTTATGACCTCTCCTTTATTATCCAGTACACCGTCAACATTGCTCCCTGCTCCAATTCCCGATGCAGCGGTCACCGTTGCAAGGTAGGGAACTATCCTGTCACCTGAAAGGACAGCCGCGCCAAGTACCCTGTCCATGACCACATCGCCATGGAGCACAGGGACTATGTCCCTGTCAAGCATCAGATTGATGTGCCCTGTCTTAAAGTCAACAATATTGCCGTTCTCAAGCAGGCAGGAACTCAATGGATGAACAGGCAGTGCATTCAGTCCTGCTTTATTTAATGAATCAACTACCATCGAATTCAGTGATTTTACAGAGGCATGTGTGAGATAAACACCATTCGCGTTGAATCCTTTACTCAGATGCTCTATCGCCTGGGGATGACCGAAGGAACCCGCACCGTGAACAAGAATGATCGGCAGTTTAACCTCTTTTTTAAACGCAGCTATCTCCTGCGATATCCTGTCGATCTCATCCTTCTTTGCAACTGACACAGAGCCCTTTTCTGTGATCACACTTCCGCCTATCTTAAGGATGGTCAGGTTCATTCCTGCTTCACCCCGATTGAATCAAAGTGACTTATTATCGCCCTGCCACCCGCATTCTCTATAGCAGACGCCACCTTTTCTGGTGAGTCGGTCAGCGCCACCATACACCCGCCACCACCTGCGCCTGTTATCTTGGCGCCGTATGCCCCTGCGTTCCGTGCGGCATAGACAAGAGCGGACAGTTCTGCCGTACCTACCCCGAGTGCATCGAGCAATCCATGATTCACATTCATTAGTTTACCCAGGGAAACATAATCTTTTTTCTTTACAAGGATTTCGCCTTTTTTTGAGAATGAACCTATCGTCTTGATAATTGGATCTACCACCTCAGGATATTCCTCCCTGAGTGTTGCAACATGCTTTACGAGCTTTGCGGTTTTTTTGGGGGTGGCGCCTTTATTAGTATTACCAATAACTACACCGCATTCCAGCATGTTCAGGCGCCTTCGCGATGGTATCTCCACAACGCCGCCAAATGTCGATACGAATGTATCTGTCGGGCTTGCTGCTCCCTGCACCTTCTGCTCGATCTCATGCCCCATTCGTGCGAGTTCCTCATTTTTATGTCCGAGCCCGAATTCAAGGTTGATGGCAGAAAGTGTGGCTATGGTGACCGCTGCGGAGGATCCAAGACCTGACCCTACGGGGATGTCAGAGCTTATTTCCACAGAGACTTTTCTTGCGCCCAGTTTTTCGATAGCCAGGGAAACATATGGATGTATCTCGTGATCAAGCCCTGTTGTCCCGAGGTCAGACGATATGATCAAGGTGTCCGAACTCGCGGCAGTGACGCGTGCCCGTAATTCCACAGCGCACGCGATGGCGCACTCTCCGTAAACCACGGCATGCTCGCCGAAGAGGTATATCTTTCCAGGGGCTGAGCAGGTTATCATTTCAAAATATCTCCATCTCCAAAGATGCGATGAATAAATATAAGCATTCCCGATATTTAATGGACATCTAATGACCCGGGATAAACGAACAATAAAATTTACCAGACCGATCGCATCCAATAAGGAAGGGCTGCAGCTATCCACTCCAGAGATAGTCGCAGCATACATAGCAAAGCGGCTTAAGACCGACATAATCGCAGACCTGGGGTGCGGGATAGGGGGGCAGGTGATATTCTTTGCAAGGGAATGCAAAAAAGTGTATGCAGTGGAGAGAAATTCTGAAAAGCTTGAATATGCAAAGAAGAACTGCGAACTCTATGGGGTCAAAAATGTGGAATTCATACCTGGGGATGCTCTTGAGCTAAGTACCATTGAGAAAGTATCCGACGCTAATATCATCTTCTCAGACCCTGCGCGACCGCTGTCGGAAAAAGAGCGGACACTTTCGAACCTTGAGCCTCCGATAACAGAAATATTGAAGCTTTATTCTGACATCACACCCGAGCTTGCTTTCCATGCGCCTCCGCAGATGCCACCGTCGCGAATAGCTCTGGACTGCGAATGCGAGTACCTCTCATTGAACGGACAGTTGAACAGGCTGACGCTGTATTTTGGCGCTCTCAAGCAGTGCGAGAGAAGCGCTGTTGTTCTGCCGGTTGAGGTAAAGCTTCGTTCTTCTGACGCGGCGGGAATAAAAACGGGTGAACTGGAGCAATACATTTATGAGCCTGAGCCGTCGGTGATTAAAGCAGAGCTCTTGAATGAACTTGCGCATGAGGTATCAGAAAAAGGCGATGAGATCTTCTTTTATAAAGGAGATGCGAAGCGCACGCTATTGACTTCTTCGAAGCTTATTGGGTCGCCATTCTTTAAAGATTCGTACCGGGTTGTGGGGAAAACTGAAATGGATGTTAGCGTGATAAAGGAAATACTGAAGTCGGAAAAAGCGGGTAAGGTCGTACTGAGGTTTGACATTGAGCCTGAGAGATACTGGGATGTGAGAAAAAAACTGGAGGAAGGTTTATCAGGCACAAAGACGCTGCACGTGTTCGGGTTCGGGAAGGAGGTTGTGGTGGGGGAGAAAGTTAGGTAATAGAGAAATGTAAGATGTGCAGAAGTACATTTCCTCACAGAATTGTGCTTCGGATGAGAAAGGCTTATAGGCAAAAAACGCTATCAAGCCCTGTACCTTAATTACGGGGTTATAGTAAATTGTGGTTACCTATAGCCTTTTTATTTCAGGAGGTACTATACCTTTGACGGTGCCGGGAAGAGGATAAGATAAACAACCGCCCCAACATTCATCATTTGAATAAAATTTGCAATTATTACACTTAGTGGATTGCCGATTTAATTTAAGTATATTTATATCTTTAACGAAAATATTCTTTGGTTTAGTTTTTGATATATCAGCGATATCATGTCTAAAGTCCAAATCAACACAAGGTTGAATAGTCTCCCCATCAGGGTTTACTACCAATGAGTTAGTAGGTACTGAACACTTACCTCTTAATTTACAATTAGATATTAGAAAATTTCGTTGCTCTTGATCAAATAAACATAATGGTGTGGCCCGAATAATTGTTATAGGAATTGAGTTGGAGTGTAATTTTTTTGATAGGTCGAAAATAATCTTTCCGTAATCAGTACTATTATCCATGGGATACAATATCGAGATTGATACAAAGTCAGCAAACTTATTGGATAAAGAAATAACTTCATTAAAATGTTCCTTTTCAAAATTTGCATCTATGTTAAATCTTAAACGTATTTTAACCTTGTTTTTTTTGTAAAAAGAGAGATTCCAAATTATTTTATCCTTTAATTCGGGATTAAAAATATTATTTCCAGTTATTATTAAATTATCTGGAAAAACCTTTAATGGAATTGTCCCATTTGTAAAAATACTAACATTTTTATTTTTATTATGCAGAAATAATATAGATTCATTTATAAATTTCCATTTTGTAGGCTCTCCACCAATAAAAGCAAAATTATTATACTTTGACTGAAAAAATTTAAAAATGTTAACAAATTTTATCCATGATAAGTAATTCGGATAATCTCCTAAATATTTTTGCGAATAACAGCTTTTACATTGCAAATTGCAATTATAGGTTGGAACAATGTATATCTGCAAAACCAGACCTCAACATTTGTCTATTATGAGCCATTAGGGCAATCATCCGGGCACTCTTCTGGAGGGCAATCATCCGGGCACTCTTCTGGAGGGCAATCATCCGGGCACTCTTCTGGAGGGCAATCATCCGGGCAGTCTTCTGGAGGACAATCATCCGGGCAGTCTTCTGGAGGACAATCATCCGGGCAGTCTTCTGGAGGACTATCTAAATGAATTATTGAACTTGGTAAACGTCTTTCTTCATCCTTAAAATGTAGTTTCAATTGGTCGTAATCAGTAATGAGTAATCCGCAGTAGTGACAAGATAAATCT
>JAJRAP010000123.1 GCA_028679855.1 Candidatus Methanoperedens sp. | reverse complement strand
GCCTAAAAAAGAATTCGAAAAGACTATCCGAATATTTTTGCGTTCTGTTGCAGTCAATATCGGTAAATCAGATGCCCTCTCCATAGGAGAGGCAAAGGTTGGATCTGTAAAGCGGCAGCAGTTGAAATTTATTCCGGTATGGTATTACAGATATTCGTTCGATACCCAGAAGAAGTTCAAATCCAAGATGGTTGACTTAAAAGGCGAAGGCGAAGGTTATGTCAATGCAATTACCGGTGAAAATTTCTTTGGAAAATGCAAGGACATTCAGGATAATACCTTTGTTCCGACGCAAAACTATGAAATAAAGCAACCCGGGGTCGAGAAAAATGATGCTTTTAATAAGGCAATTGGATCAGTCATCCGGGAGCACACGAAAGAGGTCAGGCTCAATGAGATGATAGGCGACACGATCATATTCGAACAAAAAGTATTTGCCCCAGAACCTGAAGATATTATGATGGAGATAGAGCTAATCCACTTCCCGGTATGGGAATTAACAGGGGGATGCGACACGATTGAGATCAACGGGTACGACGGGCATATCCTCGGTGTCAGAACTTCAAATGATGCGGAATTCGTCTGAACGCGCAATCTTTTAATCTCAGGTTAACGTTTATGATACGAAGGTGATATTATTCAGGAATATGCATTAAAACGAGGGCTTTCACAGGACATCTCGCGCATCCGCGAGCTTTTAAATAAGAATTTTCCTGTTGAGATCAAAGAGGAGAACGGCAAACTCGCAATAAGTTACGGGGCGCTTGCACGGCTGGATGTGGGTATTTTGAATAAGAAGCTTTGCGTGGAAACTGAGTCCAGTAAGGGAGCAGCCGATGAGGTTATCATGGATACCAACAAGCGTTACAGGGTATTTCTTGAAGAAGCCACAGGCTTTTCAGCGAAGGATCGGCTCAAGAAAGCTAAGAAAGAAGCACAAGGCGATTGATCTTGTGGGATGCGCTAAATAGAAAAGACATCCCTGCATGCCTTCGCATTTGCGCTGGCACTGACGGTTCGGTTACGCTGCTGCTTGAACTGCTTACGGGAAAAACAATTTATGTAAAGACACTTGAGCAGGATGTAGTAAAAGCCGAGCCAGATATCGCAAGGCTTCTGGAGGTAGAGGAAGGGGATGAGGTCAATAACAGGCTTGTGACACTGAGCGCTGACGGCACAGTGTATGTGCTCGCAAGATCCCTTTCTGCTATCAAAAGGATGCCAAAGGATGTCAGAAGCGATCTTATGCGCTCCGATATCCCTATCGGGAAAATCCTTCGCGAACATAAGCTTGAGACGCGGCGGGATATTTTGAAGATGGAGTTCGTACACTCGGACTTTTTTGTAGATGTTCCTGTACTTTCCAGGGAGTACAAGATCATCTATAAGGGGAAAGTGTTGATGTGGATAAACGAGTGCTTTCCCGTAGATGGGAGATGGGGTATGTGAAGAACATCAGTAAATAGATTTTAGTTCTGATGAACATCCTTTTGTCATATCAGCAGTAAGAAAAGCCATACTGGAATAAATAACATCCGCCGTTCTCCATATTCTTCTTTCTTAAATATATCTTTGGTCACAACAATCCCTGTCTTGAGACCTTCTATTTCCATGAATTCCAATAGTCCTTTAAGGTCAGAATTTGTTGGATGCTCTCTGTATTTCACTTCTACAGGGATCACTTTTTTTGAGTCATCATATACAAAATCAACCTCATACTTGTTCTTCCAATAGTAAGGCTCAAAGAAGGGCTTTGACTCACGACCTTTCCCGATCAAATGCCATGCCACTACATTTTCGGCAGCTTTACCATCATCCCTGTCCAGAGTGAGTGCCCTTCTTAGTCCCTCTTCCCAGAAATAGAGCTTCTTTGCCCTCTTTTCCGCCGCTTTCTGGGATGGTGCGTAAACATCTGCTATGAACACCATCATGGAACTCTGGAGATAATAAAGATAGAGTTTTATGGTCTCCCGGTCGATATCAAGCCGTTCAGACAATCCTTTATAAGTGAACCTGTTCGTAGAAATGGCTGCAATATCCCTTACCATTTTTTCAAGAAGTATAGGGTCTTTCACCTTGAACACGCTTACTATGTCCCTGAAAAGGATCAAAGCGAAGTAATCTTCAACAATCGTTCTTTGCCACTGCTGCATATCCTTTATCTTGAACCATTCCGGATATCCGCCTGTATCGAAGTACTGGTTTAGAAAATACTGTATGCTCTGTTTGTCAGTAATGAGGTTGTGGTATGCTTTTTCTATGTCTTCAAAATTATCAAGGTCGAGTCTTTGTTGAGGCATATCGATATTATTGAATTCAAGATATTCACGGAATGTCAGAGGGAAAACGTCAATAAATCGTATCCGCCCTGCAAGGCTTTCTGATGCATCCAGATACAAGAGGGTTTTTGAGGAACCCGATATGATGAACCGGCACTTTGCATGTGCATCGATATAGTATTTTAATTGCAACTGCCAGTCTTTCATGACATGTATCTCATCGAGAAAAAAATATGTTGATACTTCTGTCGGGTCAATGCCAGTGATCTCATGATATGTGTTCAGAATATCATGGATGCTGTCAATTTTTCCGATCAGGTCATCCATTTTTGCGTAGACTATTTCTTCCGGTCTTTTTTTTTGGAGCAGTTGGTCTATATACTGGAACAATATGGTCGTTTTCCCGCTGCGCCTTATTCCTGAGAGGCAGATGATCCTTTCAAGTCCTTCTGTTTCCTGTATCCTATCCAGATAATCCTTTCTTTGCGTCCCCCTATCGGATTGAGTGACATTTTTCGTCTGCCACCAGTAGTTTCTTTTTTTGAGATAGCTTATCAGGAACTCTTTATCCATATGCAAATATGGTACGCATGATTGATATATATGTTGCGGTCTATGTTTGCATCTTTATGACAAAAACAGTATTTTATCTCGCTGCGACCCTCATCTTCCTGACTCTCTCCGCCACCCTGTCAAAGAAAAGCTTCTCTGTATCAAGAGGTCCTGGATGCGCTTCTGGATGGTACTGCACGCACATGATCTCAAGGTCTTTGTGCTCAAGCCCCTCCACTGTCCCGTCATTTGTATTGAGCTGAGTCACTGTCACCTCTTTCTTATCAAGACTATTTTCATCCACAGAATAACCATGGTTCTGTGAAGTGATATGCACAATACCTCTTTTCAGGTCTTTCACTGGCTGGTTGGCGCCTCGGTGCCCGAACTTCATCTTGTATGTCTCCCCACCGAGTGCAAGGGATATAATCTGGTGACCCAGGCAGATGCCAAATATAGGCAGCTCTCCAGCAAGCTCTTTCACAACAGATATGCCATTCGTTGCCTGCTGCGGGTCGCCCGGACCATTGGAGAGCAACAATGCGTCGGGTTCATAATTCATAATATCCTTCACCTTAGTAGCAGCGGGAACCACTGTGACATTGATGCCCCTGTTATTCAGGCTTTTAATGATGTTCCTCTTCGCGCCAAAATCCATGAGAACGATATTCCCCCCGCCCTCTTTACCTTTTATGCTGTAAGGCTCCCTGCATGTGACTTTACCAATAAGGTCGAGGCTTCCAATGTCGGGCTGATCTCTTGCGAGCCTGACCGCTTCGTCTCCGTCATCGCTCCCCACGATTATTGCAGCCTTCATGGTGCCACGCTCCCTTGTTTTAATTGTTAGCATACGGGTGTCTATTCCCATGATACCTGATTTTCCTTCATCCTTCAGGAATTCGTAGATTGAGCGCGTGGATCTGTGATGTGATGGGTGATCGCATGCTTCCCTTACAACAAGTCCTTCTGCTTTCATGCCATCCGACTGGAAAGTCTCGCCGCTGACACCGTAATTTCCGATGAGAGGATACGTGAACATCAATATCTGACCCTTATAAGAGGGATCTGTCAGAGCCTCCTCGTAACCTGTGTACTGTGTGGTGAAAACAAGCTCGCCCTGGACAATACCTTCTACTCCAAGTCCTTCACCTTTAACAAAAGTTCCGTCTTCAAGACCCAGTACTGCTTTCATTTACGCCTAAAAGGTAAAAGCATGGTAAATATGTTACGATGATGAATTTTTCATGAAAACGTCAGAGTTCGGTTATCCTGATAGCCGTAACCGGGCACTGGGATTCACATGCACGACAGAATATGCAGTCCTGTTCACGCACAGGATCAGATTTCTTACCTGATGTCGGATGCCCTGGTGATTCGACCCAGTCAAAGACGTTGACAGGGCAGACTGAAATGCAGATACTGTCCCCTTCGCAGCAGTCATGGTCCACCGCAACTTTCGTGCCGTGCACACCGAGTTTTTCCGGAGGATTGACGTCCCCTCTTACCTTATGAGAATTATGTTCACCTGTGATTGGATTTTTCATGAAATCTGGATTTATAGGCATATTTTTATCTCACTGACAGATGGATTTTCATATTCATTACGCTTTCCCCATATCTCTTAATTCCATTTCAAATCGATCGCGTCCAGAAATCATATGATCACGAAACCGGCTTTGTTAAATAAGTTCTAATTCTCCTCGACTTTTTTAACATCTTCGGTACTTTTTAAACAGAAAGCTTGTATTTAATAAAGCCCTATGACTATAATACCTAATGTTAGTGTCCAGAGACTTGCTGGGGTAAAAGTGATACATTCAAAATCATGATATTAAAAAGACAATGTCAACGGATTATGGAATTTGTTCCATGCTTCACAGTTCATGTAATGAATT
>JAJRAP010000122.1 GCA_028679855.1 Candidatus Methanoperedens sp. | reverse complement strand
GATGACGAGTTTCATTTATGTCCAATACTGTGTCCTACTCTATTGTATAAGTTTTCTATTAATATTTCGCTCTTTGCTTCTCATAACAGCCTAATTTTAATCAAATTATGATACGCAATTCTACCACACCAGAGCAAAACCATTATACAATAACCTGCAGTTCTTAAGTCTTGTGAAAATCGCAGTCACAAAACTCAGGGAAAAGTCAGAAGGCATCCATGAACTCTTCAGGCGTTATGGTCATGAAGCGCTCATAATCTCCACAATGGCTGCTGCTGACCCCACCAACCCCGCGCCTCTTGCCAGCCTGGCAGAGATGGCATCAAAAGGAGCTCTTGACATCCTCATCTTCACAAGCGCGCTGGGTGCGGATAAACTCTTTGAGAGAGCACGCCCCGCAAAGAAGGTCAGGATAGTGAGCGTGGGACCAAAAACCGCGAAAAAAGTTGGTGAATACGGCTGTACAAGCGAAGTCATATCGGATTTTTCATCAGAGCATTTCGCAAAATACCTGGGTGACATCAGGGGAAAGACAATCGGCATAGCGCGCGCAGAAGTGCCAAATCCACAACTTGTAAGTTCGCTGGAGTCAGGAGGGGCAACCGTGGTGGAAGCGCCAGCCTACAGGCTTGAACCGGCAGATCGCAGATTTGACGATGTATTGAATGAGACAGAAGCCGTTATCTTCACAAGTGCCAGGTCTTTTGAGTATTCAGGCTTTCAACGTGACAGCAAAAGAAACCTGATATTGGCTGCGATCGGTGAAAAAACGGCAGAAGCGATGAGAAAGCAGGGCATTGCCCCGGACATCGTAGGTGATGGAACGCTTGAGAAGTGCCTATCCCTTTTAAGCAGAAAATGATAATTATGGTTAATTCAAGAGGGATAACATGAGAACATTAACTGAACTTGATAAAAAGATCCTTGCAAAACTTGCACCTGAACTGGAAGGAACAACCGGGCCCGCGCCAGGGCATGATTATAAGTTCATACTGCTACCTGTCTCACACAAGATATCGGAATCCCCGGAAGATTTCGGTTTAAGGATAAATAGATTGACCGACGATGAACTTGGATATATTGCAGACATGATATTACGGGGGGAAGAAGACTATAGATCGCTTGCTGAAGGGGATTACGACGCTCTTGTTGAAGTTATGGAGAAGAGGCTGCCGGATAAGGCGGCGAAACTAAAAGAGAGATAATGAGTGAATGAGCAATTTTGTCATTTTACGACCACCGTATTTCCTTTCACTGTCACGTTCATGGAACCGAAACCTCTTGCAACCCCTTTAAAAATAGGAGGCATGTCCTTAAACATGGCTCTTTGAACAGGGTCATAATATACGAACGACCAGGTTTCTTCTTCGAAAGATGCATTCACAGCCACTGCATAAGCCCTCCACATGAACATTTTGACCTGGGGAAGTTCTTCTGCATTTGACAGCGCCCTGTCCATACCGTCTCCAGGTTTTAATACATCGATCTTTTTCACCGTTTCATTGTACTGCGACTGTCTCTCAAGTCCGTTGTATTCATATATTCTTACTTCCTCCCCGATACCTCCCATGACGTACCAGTCAAAAGGGCTGGTGGTGGGGTAGGCTTTCATTTCTACGCCATGGAAAAATCCTTCTGCACCGCTCTTCTCTACTGTTCTGACAGTACCAAGCAAAGCAAAGATCATCAGGAAAACGAAAAGAAATTTTACGGCAGTATTCTTTTGCTGAGGCTTTTTATAAAGATATATTATGATCAGGAGGCTCAATATCGTAAGGGAAAGGTCTGTATAAAAGAATAGCTCAGCCGAATACCGCATTGTGGTGAGGGGAAAAAGAAGCGGAACTCCTCGCGTGGTCATGTAATCCAGGAAAAGGTGGGGTGCTGCCCCCGCACAGGCAAAAGCTACAGACCTTCCACTGATAACCGGCTCAAAATTGATGAAGCGCCTGATATATGATCTTATTCCTGTGCGTGATGCCAGGTAAAGGACACAGATAGCAGTGATAAATCCGAAAAACACGGAATGGGTTATCCCGCGGTGGGTGATCAGGAAGAACGTGGGATAAACAAAGTTTATCCACATGATAAGAACATCAATATCAGGAGCTATCCCGCCAAGGACAAATGCAGTGGTCTCTTCGTTTTTTCGTTTGAAGGATTTCGCGAGCAGATAGGGAAGCAGGGCATGAGAAAAAAGATCCATTATGCATCCTTTTTATTTTCATTGTATTTTAATGTGAATAGAACAGAAGCCACAAGCACGATAAGCCCGCCAAGAATATAAATAGCAGCAAATCCCGCGAACTCTCCGAATTTGTCTTTAAGCATACTGCCAGCAAACTGCAGTACCGTGCCCATTATTATCGAGCCCACCCCTATGCCAAGGTCAAAGGCTGCTGAGAAAGTTCCCATAGCAGCGCCGCGCCCCTGCGGGCTCACCCTGTCAACAAGGAGAGCCATCAACGTGGGGTGGAAAAGACCGAAACCAAGCCCGTATAGTAGCGCTGCAGCAAGGAAAGTAGTCAGTGAGTTCGCTGTTGCCACAAACCATAGACCAAGAGTTATTATGATCATGCCGGGCACTATGACAAACTTCCTGCCTTTTATATCAGAAAGCTTGCCTGCCAGCGCCCTTACAAGGATCAGAGTAATTGCAAATATTGAGAAAAATATGCCTGCATTTGCTATCCCCTGCTTCTCTTGAAATAATGGTAGAAATGACACTATTGAGCCGTACGTCAATGAGATGGTGAACATTAATGCAGAGGGAAAAAGCGCCTCTTTGCTAAAAAGCGGGGTTTTCGGGCGTATTACGATCTCTTCGGATATGGGAAGCACAAGAAGCAGGGACAAAAGAGCGATCGCCGCACATACAGTGAAAAGCACCGGGAAATCATATGCTTTCAGCAGCATGATACTTAACACCGGGCCTATTGCCATGGCGACGTTGGCAGACATCCCGAATATGCCCATGGCCTCACCTCTTCGCATGGGCGGTGCGATATCGGCTATCAGTGTGGTCGCGGCAGTGGTAGCCGCGCCCCAGCCTATACCGTGAAAGATCCTCAGGAGAAGAAGTGAGCTGACGTCTTTAGTATAATTGTACAGCAGCATGGATGCCAGGAAAATAACTATACCTGCAACCAGTATTTTCTTCCTTCCGTGCCTGTCGACCGCCTGTCCCAGGAAAGGGCGAAGGAACACTGCTGAGAGCGTAAAAAACCCGATAATATAACCGATCTCGGATTCTGAGCCACCCAGTTCCTGGATATAGAAGGGCAGGGTGATAAGAAGAAAATAAAAGCTTGTGAAAAGTGTGAATGTAGAAAGGCTTGTCAGTATGAAGTTCTTTGTGAAGAGTTCCTCGTTATTCAGGGGCTTTCCCATATTCTGACCTGATGAACCGATCAAGAAGATAAATTATCTCTTCTTTCCTATTGCTCGAACCTCAGGGCATCCACAGGATTCATCTTTGCTGCACTCCTTGCTGGCATCACCCCTGAAAGCACCCCCACGATTATAGAAAATGCAAGAGCGAAGATAATAAGCTGGGGTGAAACTACCGTGGTCATAGTCCCTCCCGGTCCTATCATCAGAAGTCCTACTGATGATATTAAAACTGATATCAAGATGCCGGTTGTAACTCCGATAACTCCTCCAACAACCCCGAATAACCCGGATTCAATAAGGAAAACCTTCATTACTTCGGCATCAGTAGCCCCCAGAGATTTGAGCAATCCAATTTGTCTTGTGCGCTCCATGACAGACATGAACATGGTGTTTGCTATACCCACCGCGCCCACAAGTAGTGAAACAGCCGCAATTGCGGCAAGGAACATTGTTATTGCCTGGGTGACGCTGCTTATCTGCTGCTGAATTGATGCAAAGGCAGTCACTGTAAAATCCCTGGTCCTTGAATTTACATGGCGAGACATCATAAGCTTTTGTTCTATATCAGCTTTCACTCTATCTGCTAAATTCTGGTCTGCAATTTTCACCGTGATGGATGTAAAGTGGTTTCTCTCTACGGTTTCAGTTATTACGTCACGTGCGGAATCAGCAGGCATATAAACGGCATTATCAGTTCCTCCAAATCCACCCGATTGGGCAAAAATGCCCACGACCTTGAAGGTTTTTCCTCCTATCGTTACTGGTCTATTCTGGGTAATCGGCTGCAAGAAAACATTATGAGCTAAAGAATATCCTATCACGACAGCATTTGAGTCACCAGGCTGGAGATACCTGCCTGATTCAAGTTCCGTACTAATTATGGAGCGCCATACCGTGATATCAACCCCACTTATAGATACGGAGGTCTTTTCAGTACCCAATATCATATCAGACCTGCCTGAAACCATCCCGTTTACATAAATCACACCAGGTACCTGTTTGATCACATTCAGGTCTTTATCTGTAAGATTCACGGTCGAGACTCCACCACCCTGTGACCCTTGTCCAGGTCCCATCCCGGTCGCTCTTGAATATCCCGGAGAGACCGTTATCAGGTCTGCTCCAAGACTTCCAAGACTTTTTTGTACGCTTGCTTGCAAACCATCACCTATTGAGATTATAGCCACGATCGCAGCCACTCCAATTACGATCCCAATTATTGTAAGCCAGCTTCGCATCTTACTTTTCCTGACATGGCTTAGCGATAACTTAAAAATATCATAAGTTTTCATGTTTATTCTCTTTTGGTTAATGGCATTGTCCTTATTTAGATTTCTGGAAGTAGGTTGTTATTTTTCCTCGCTGCCAGTATATTACCAGTATAACAATAGCTGCCAGTAGCCAAGTTGTATAATTTGTACTTGCAGATTTGGTTTGTGCTCCAGCCGGGGATAATTCCACACTAAGGAACTTTGTGATTTTGTGTCTTTGTCCGCTTGTGTCGGTATATTGTATCTCCAATTCAAGGTTGTTTCCCGCTCCATCATTTTTTTTGATCTGGAATATTGCAGAGGTGTAATCACCAGAATTTAAATTCCCCAGCACGGAAGAACTGCTTCCTGTTGATGAGAAGTTCTTCTGGCGCGGCAGGCTGACAGTCACCGCACTGGCAGT
>JAJRAP010000121.1 GCA_028679855.1 Candidatus Methanoperedens sp. | reverse complement strand
AAGTGGACTTAATAAAGAGACAAGGACTTTGATCGAAGTTTTCGGTATGGCAGATCATAAAATACTTCCATAAGTCGATACCGAAAAGTTTAAGTGATGCAAAACTCACGTATCTTTCGCATTTCGAAAAATTTAATTCCTGCATATCCCCATCTTCATCCTGACATCTTCAACATCCCAGTCCTTGACAAGGTCTCCTTCTACTTCGATGCCAGAACCAAGAGCCATAGACTTTGCACGCACTTCACCGGAAATGAAATCTTTTGATTCTGATACAAGTTCCAGTACCCTTTCATCTCTTATCTCCACGACCGCGTTTATCTCCTCTTCCACAGCCAGGTCAAGCTCCTTTCGCATATCCTGAAGCCTGCGTATGACCTCGCGCGCGTAGCCTTCGCATTCTATCTCGCGCGTGAGTTCGGTGTCCACATAGACATCCCCGGCAGAAAATCCTGCCTGGGCGATCTCCTGCGGTATTGAGTCCCTGAAAGTAATCATGTCCGCTGTAAGCGTCCATTCCTTCAGTTCAAAACTGCCATTTTCAGCGATAGCTCTCCGGATGGCTTTCCCATCAGCATTCTTCAATTCAGCAAGTACCCTTCCAGCCTCTTTTTTAAAGGCAGGACCCAGTGCGGCATGAACGGGAAGCACTTCCACGCCAAGTTCCTCCCACGTCTCCCCGGGCGCAAGAAGTACTATCTCCTTTGCATTGGTCTGTTCCTTTAATACTTCTTCAAGTCTCCTGACCGCTGCGGCGACATCTTCTTTCTTTGGCGCCACCACTATCTTTTTAACTGGCCATCTAAGTTTTCTCTTTAATTTCTGCCTTGCGTTGGATGAGGCTTCAACTATCTCCCTGATTATGTTCATCTGCTTTTCAAGTTCGGTATCGATGAATTCTTCTCTTGGAACTGCCCGGTCGCACATATGAACGCTTTCAGGCGCTTTAGGGTCAACGTTTCGAACAAGGTTCTGGTACATCTCTTCAGAGATGTGGGGAGCAAAAGGAGCTATGAGCTTTGTCAGGGTGACCAACACCTCATAGAGGGTATAATACGCAGCCAGCTTGTCCGGGTCGTTTGATTCGCGCCACGTCCGTGGTCTGATGAGCTGTATATACCATCTCGAGAGGTCTTCGAGTATGAACTCGGATATGGGTCGAGTGGCTTTGTGGAGGTTGTATTCCAACATGGCTGCATCTACCTGTCTTATGAGCGATGAAACGCGCGACAGGATCCACCTGTCCTCAAGGCGCAGCGCAACGGCTGTCCCTTTTATCTCAAGCGGATTGAACTTATCAAGTACCATGTACGGCAGCGGGAACCGGTACACGTTCCAGAGGATATTCAGCATCCTGTGTACGTTGCCCACCTCATCCCAGCTGAATTTCAGGTCATCCCAGGGGGCGTTCTGCGAGAGCACATACAGGCGGAGTGATTCTGCGCCGAATTTCGCCACCACTTCCTCTGGCGAAACGACGTTACCCAGGCTCTTTGACATCTTCTTGCCTTCTGTGTCAAGCGTGAAGCCATGCATCAGTACGCTCTTGTACGGCGCTTTTCCGAAGGCTATCAAGCTTGCGCCCATTTGCGAGTAGAACCAGCCGCGTGTCTGGTCGTGCCCTTCTGTGATAAAATCCGCAGGCCACCAGTCCTTTAAGGCTTTTTCATCATGCGGGAAGTTCAGTGTCGCCCATGATGCCACAGCAGAGTCAAACCATACGTCAAAGACATCAGGGACGCGGCTCATCTGCCCACCGCATTTGCATTTGATGTGGATATTATCTACATTGGGTCTGTGCAGGTCCGGAAGTTTTGATACACCAGTGCGCTTCTCCAGTTCATGCCGTGTTCCCATAACTTCTGTCTCGCCGCAGGACTCGCATACCCATACTGGAATGGGGATCCCCCAATATCTCTGGCGCGATATGCACCAGTCCCGCGAGCCTTTGACCCAGTCGGCAAACCGTGCTGAGCCAGCCCATTCGGGATACCATTTGACTTTTTCTATCTCGGCGAGCATCTGTTCCTTGATATCAGTAACACGCAGGAACCACTGCTCTGTGGCAAGATAGATAATAGAGGTCTTGCACCTCCAGCAGTGACCGTACCTGTGTGATATCTTGCCGCTTGCAAGGAGCAGTCCGTTCACGGTAAGGTCATCGAGAACAACTTTGTTGGCATCCCTGACGTGCATGCCTCTGTAATCTCCCGCTTCTTCGGTATATCTGCCGTCGGGACCGACCGGGCAGAAGATGGGGAGTTTGTTCTTCATCCCGAGTTCAAAGTCGTCTATACCGTGACCGGGCGCGATGTGGACGCATCCTGTGTTCTCTGCTGTGACGAAATCCGCCAGATAAACATTATGAGAAAACTTCCTTTGAGCAGGCACTTTATCACCCAGCGGTGCGTCGTATTCGATACGCAGATTCTCACCGAGCACGGTCTCAATAACCTCGTAATCCCTGTATCTGCCCTGTTTAAGTACATTCGCCATGAGCTGCTCTGCCATTATCAATATCTCTTCTTTCCCGTCCTTTCTCACTCTGACTTTAGCGTACTCAAAGGATGGATGCACGGCGACCGCGATATTGGCGGGGATAGTCCAGGGCGTTGTTGTCCATATCACTATGTAAGTATTCTCCTCACCCATAACCTGGAATTTTATATACACGGAAGGATCGGTCTCGTCTGCGTATTCCACCTCTGAGTCAGCTATGGCTGTCTCACAGCGCGGGCACCAGTTCACTACACGCAAACCCTTTTCAAGGAGCTTCTTAACATGTGCCTGTTTCAGCGTCCACCATGCTGCTTCGATGTACTCATCGCGAAGCGTCATGTACGGCTCTTTCCAGTTGAGCCAGACGCCCAGGTTCCTGAACTGGACAGTCATCTCATCCCTGTGAGAGAGCGCGAATTCCTTGCATTTAGCCACGAAGTTTCCTACTCCGTATGTTTCGATATCCTTTTTCGATTTGAACCCCAGTACTCCTTCCACTTTTACCTCGATGGGGAGACCGTGCATATCCCATCCGGCGCGTTCAAGTATGTGATCCCCGCTCATGGAGCGGTAGCGCAGTACGGAATCCTTGATTATTTTGTTCCAGGCAGTCCCAAGATGTATCCTGCCTGTTGTGTATGGAGGACCGTCCACAAAAAAGAACTTTTTGCCATTCTTCCTGAGTTCTCTGACACGTGAATAAGCGTCTATTTCATCCCAGAATTTTTGGATATTCTGCTCTACTACTTTTGCATCATACTGCGGAACCTCTTTTAACATATAAATAATCTCCAGAGAATGAAGGGTAGTAATGCGATAATGCAATTAAAACTTATGGTTTGGAAATAATGAGAAATTTTTAGAAAGATTTATTTACAATTACGTTATGTTCAAGTGAATATAAGGCGGTAAGTATATGAAAAATCTATTTGCAAAGATATTATTAGTTTCGGTTTTAATTTCGCTATTTTCTGGCTGTGTTCAGCAGACACCGACTGAGAATGCAACAACTCCGACATCAACAGCATCTACCCCGCAGGATTTGCGTCTGGCAACAACCACTTCTACCTGTGATACAGGATTGCTCGATGTCCTTAACAAAAAGTTCGAGTTAGAAAATAATGTAAAAATTTCCACGATATGCGAGGGTACCGGCAAAGCCATTGCAACGGGCGAACTGGGAGCAGCGGATGTGGTAATGGTTCATGTGGTACAGGCTGAATTAAAAGCAGTTGCCAATGGGAGTTTCATAAACCGCAGTTACATGATGTATAATTATTTTGTGATCATCGGACCTGAGAATGATCCCGCGGGGATCAGGAATGCAAGCAATGCTACCGATGCATTCAACAAGATCGCAGCAAAGCAGTCTCCGTTCATCTCCAGGGGGGATGACTCAGGGACGCATACGATGGAAAAATCGATCTGGAAAGCTGCAAATATCACTCCGGCAGGAACATGGTATCTATCAGTAGGAAAAGGTATGGGTGACACCATTATCACTGCTAACACAAAAGAAGGTTATACGCTTTCGGACAGGGGAACATACCTTGCAATGAAAGATAAAGTAAATCTGAGAATTCTTTTCGAATCTGACCAGAAGTATCTTTTCAACCCATACCATGTCATGGCAGTGAATCCTGCCAAGTTCCCGAACGTGAAATATGACCTTGCAATGAAATATGTCAATTTTGTGATCTCCCCTGCAGGGCAGGAAATCATCAGAAATTATGGCAAGGACAAATATGCGGAAGCACTTTTTGTGCCTGAAGAAGACGCGGGCAACGTAACCAGTCCGTGAACTGAGGTGACAGGTTTGAACCAGACTGATCCCAATGTTT
>JAJRAP010000120.1 GCA_028679855.1 Candidatus Methanoperedens sp. | reverse complement strand
TCCCATATCCCTTTTATCGTGCTTGAATTGAACCCTGAAACAGTGCGAGTAGAAAAAAAACACGGGATCCCTATTATGTATGGTGATGCCACCAAAGAGTCCTTACTTGCGCATGTTAATATCAAGACAGCCCGCACGGTGGTGATCGCTATTTCAGACGCTTCTGCTACGAGACGGATAGTAGAACTGGCAAGAAGGCTGAACCCGTCCGTGTATATCATTGCCAGGACGCGTTATACGAATGAAATAAAGCCTCTGTATTCTCTTGGCGCCAACGATGTGATACCTGAGGAGTTCGAGACTTCTATTGAGATAATCTCACGAGTGCTGCACAGGTATTTTATTCCTGTGAACGAGATCGAAAAACATATCTGCGAGATAAGAAGGGACGGTTACGAGATGTTCAGGAACGTGCAGCAGAAGTATGCGTTGTTCCCCGAGTTAAAGCAGCATCTGCCTGACAGTGAGATCGAGACTATCAGGATAAATGAAGGTTCGCCAATGGCAGGAAAGACGCTGGCAGAGGTGGGTTTCAGGCAGAAGTTCGGTGTTACAGTGCTGGCTGTACAGCGCGGGAAAGAGACAATTACCAATCCTTCGGGTAATACCCGGTTAGTATCAGAGGATATTGTTATTCTGATAGGGACGAGGAACAGCATTGCAGGTGTTTCAGCTATGATACTGCCGCCGGAAAGACAGGAACAGAAATGAATGAAGTTCCGTTATTTCGCCAGAATCGGTCTCGAAAGAGATATCGTAATCAATTATCTGCCGCGCATAATAATACTTAACTTCGCCACTTACGGCTAAGTCATACGAAGTAATATAATTCAAAAAAAATGTCGCGGAGTCCAAGAGGTAAAGCCATGATTTTCAAGAATCAGATATATAAAGACATCAGATCATGAAATATAGGACACTACCCATTTATCAGCGTGTTCTGATATTCTTTGTATCAGTTCCTCATGCTCGTTATCGGGGCAGGCATCCTGCCTCCGCGCAGTATGAAGTCGCGCGAACTGAACGTACTTATGTCCATCACATAGGTCTCGCCCAGAAGCCCCCCGAAATTCACGTAATCTCCCGCTTTCTTGCCCGGCACAGGAATAAGCCTCACGCCTGTTGTTTTCCCATTCACCACACCTATGGAAAGCTCATCTGCGATGATGGCTGAAATGGTCTCAGCAGGCGTATCGCCTGGGATGGCTATCATATCAAGCCCCACCGAGCATACCGCGGTCAGCGCCTCGAGTTTCTCGATTGAAAGCGCGCCTGATCTTACTGCTTCGTTCATCCCGGAATCCTCACTCACCGGGATGAACGTTCCGCTCAATCCACCCACGTTCCCTGATGCCATGGCTCCGCCTTTCTTCACAGCATCAATGAGAAGCGCAAGCGCCGCTGTGCTGCCAGGTGCGCCGATCCGTTCGATGCCCATCATTTCAACTATCCCTGCCACAGAATCGCCCACTTTATTGGTGGACGCAAGCGAGATGTCCACGATGCCGAAAGGAACTTCCATTTTTAAAGCAAGCTCCCTCCCTATCAACTCCCCAGCCCTTGTGATCTTGAAGGCTGTGCGTTTTATGACCTCGGAAAGCCCCGTCAGGTCGCACTCCCTGTTCTTCTCTACGACACTTCTCACAACACCTGGTCCGCTAATTCCGATATTCAGTGAAAAGTCCGGCTCTCCAATGCCGTGAAAAGCCCCTGCCATGAAGGGATTATCCTCGGGTGCGTTTGAGAATACAGCAAATTTCGTGCATCCGATCCCGTTGTCTGTCCTGCTGGCAATGTCTTTTAAGATATTCCCGAGCTTTATTATTGCATCCATATTCATGCCCGATAAAGTCGAGGCGACGTTCAGGAAAGCGCATACCCGTTCAGTACTGGAGAGCATCTCAGGTAGAGAGTCTATGAGCCTTGAGTCAGACCGCGTCATCCCTTTCTGCACCAGAGCCCCGTACCCGCCTATGAAATCGATATTAGCATCACGGGATGCCATGTCAAGCGTCTTTGCTATCTCAATAGGCGCATCCTCTTTGCAGGATTCAACTATCAGTGATACTGGCGTCACTGAAATTCTTTTATTTATTATTGGCACGCCGTATTTGTCCTCGATTTTCCCCGCTTCATTGACGAGCCTTTTCCCGTATTCTGTGACCTTATCATACACATTTGACTTGAAGCTCTCAATGTCAGGATCGATGCAGTCTTTCAGGTTGATACCAAGCGTCACTGTCCTGATATCAAAATTGTGATACAGGGTCATGCGGACAGTTTCCATGACCTCATCAAGTGAGTATTCCATTGCCTACACCCTGTGCATCGCCTTGAAGATGTTCTCATGCTGGACCTGTATCCGCAGGTCCATCTGCTTTTCTATCTCTGTGAACTCTCTTTTAATATCAGCTATGGATGCCTTTGAATCCGCCATATCAGCCAGCATGGTCATCACAAAATACCCCTCCATGACCTTCTGGTTCAGGTCTTCGATATTGATATTGTGCTTGAATACCGCGTTTGAGATGTGCGCTATTATTCCTTTCTGGTCTTTTCCTATTACAGTTATGAATACAAGGTCTTTGGGCATTTGTTCCTCTATTGACGTATTTTAACGGGCAGGGAGTTAAATATTATGTAATGCAAGCTCTTGGGACGGCGCGCCGTGGCTGTGGATATAAAGCTACGGCTAATAGCTACGAATGTTATTTATATAAACATGGCAATATTGGATTACAATGCAGACATTGATTATCTGTATAGATCGTGACAATGACCTCGGGGAGAAAGCCGGCGTTCCAAGTCCTATAATTGGGAGGACAGCAAACATTGATGCTGCGATCAAGCTTGCCTCTTCCGACCCGGAAGATTCGGATATCAACACCATTTTTGGCGGTATCAAATTATTTGACGAATTAACAGAAGAAAAAAAAGATGTAGAGATCGTATCGATCGCAGGGGACAAGAAAGTTGGGAGAGCAGCGGACAAGAGAATAGCTGACCAGCTTGAGACCATTCTTGAACAATTAAAGCCACAAAGTACGATACTTGTTTCTGATGGAGCAGAAGATGAATCAGTACTTCCCATCATCCAGTCCAGGATCAAGGTCGACTCTGTCCACAGAATAATAGTTAAGCAGCACGAAAACCTGGAAAGCACATACTATATAATTAAGCAGGCTTTTGACGATCCCAAGATCTCGCATACCTTTTTCATGCCCATCGGCCTTGCCTTCATGATATATGCCATATCGCTGTATGCGAACAGACCAGAAGTGGGTAGCATTGTCATCATGGGGGCGATAGGTGTGTACGCTCTATTCCGTGGCACTGGTCTTGATGACGCTTTTAACGATTTTAAGGGTGCGATGATAAAATCGGTGCATGGAGGGAAAATCACTTTTGTCATGTACCTTGCAGCTATAATCCTTTCACTCATAGGCACAGTGCAGGGAAGTCTTGAATTCTGGGACTATTATAACCGCGATATCATGGTAGGGTATCTTATACTGCTGCTAGGGTATGTTAATGCCTCTATCTGGTGGTATGTTATAGCAGGAGTTTTGATAAGTGCAGGTAAAATAGTGGACATGCGACTTGCCAATGAGAAGATCGGAAGACAGTGGTCACACCCCTTCTTTATCCTTGCTGGCGGTCTCCTGTTCTGGAGTGGCAGCACTTATATCCTGGTAATTAGCGGTGCACTTGAGGTTTTTCCGCTTATCGATGACAGAAAGCAGTTCATATTTTTGACCGTCCTTGCAGCCATCATAATTGCAGCTATCGGAGCAAGGATCTCAATAAGATCAGAAAAAGACTTGTGGAATTAAAAACCGTTATGCTGTTCCACGGCTTCTTCTAGTGTCATTTCACCTTTTGCCACTGCCCTGGCAAGAAGGCGGGGGATCGTGGAGCGCCCGTTCGAGTGTTCCCTGCTATGCTCCTGGATTACCCTTACTTCACCCTGCGACGGCTCTATGAACTGTTTTCCAACTTTTTTATCCTTTTCAATCCTCTTGATCTTTCCTGCTGACAAATCCACGACCTGGAATAACTTTTCCGCGCCCTCTTTTTGCAGTTATTTCTCCCTCTTCGACAACTATTTCCCCTCTTGATAACGTCATTTTCGGGAAAATACCCTGCATCCCGTTATATGGCGTCCATCCTGCCTTGCTGTGCATTTTTTCCTTGCGTATTTCTTGAGGCTCGCCTGTTATCACCAGATCTGCATCATATCCCTTTGCAATCACTCCTTTTGGAAGCCCCATGAGTTTTGCAGGGGTCACACACGTTACCTCAAGCAGCCGCTTCAGTGTGATAAGGTTGCGTTTAACTGCTAAAAGCATTAATGGCATCATGGTCTCAACACCTGGAACACCTGCAGGGGCACTCCAGATGTCTGTCATTTTCTCATGCTCAAGATGAGGGGCATGGTCTGAGGCTATAATATCAATGGTGCCGTCATTCAATCCTTCCCACAATCTCTGCTGAGATTGGTAATCTCGAAGCGGTGGATTCATTTTTCCCAGTGTCCCAAGCCGCTTATAGTCCTTTGTGGAAAGGAACAGATGGTGAGGCGCTACCTCGCAGGTTATGTTTTTATTGTTGGTTTTTTCCTTTTTTAATGTTTCAAGGCTTTCGCCTGCACTGATATGACAGAAATGCAGATTTGTGTTCCCTGCCATTTTTATCGCCTTTTGAACAGCTATCTTCTCAGACAGTGGGGGCCGCGACTTTGAGTGTGATTCGGGCTGCGAAGCCCCTTTCAGTATATGGACGAACCGTTTTCTTGTTTCCTCATCTTCAGCATGGATGCATGCAACAGCGCCCAGGGTTCCTATGATACCAAGTGCCTCTTCCAGCGTCCTGTCATTCACGTTAAGGGCGCCGGTTGACTCTGCCATGAATATCTCCCCGAACGCGGTTGCACCAAGTTCCCACAGGGATTTTAGATGTTTCAGGTTATGCGTAACACCTGCATTTATCCCGTAATCGATTATTGACTTTTTCGCCTCCTTCTGTTTTTTCTTGAAAGAATCGGGGTCTATAGTCGGAGGAATAGTGTTTGGATGGTCGATCACTGTGGTGACACCTCCTGCCGCCGCTGCGCAGGAGCCGGTGTACCAGTCCTCTTTTTTTGTCATTCCAGGGTCGCGAAAATGAACGTGAACATCGATAGCCCCGGGCAGAACAAGCGCGTATTTTGCGTTGATCATTCCATCAACGTCTTTCGCGTCTATTATTTTCCCCACTTTTGTTATTTTCCCGTTATCTATTGCGATCTCGGCTGGCTGGATAGCGTTGTCTATAAAAATCCTGGCATTCTTTATTACAAGGTCCGGCATGGTTAATTACTCGATTGGATACTTACCCTTAGATATAATGCTTAATCTTAAATACTCATGTGTGAATGTCATAAATAAGGCGGGAATAGATATGAATGCAAAGAAGGGTGTGGTAGCAGGTTTTTCTGCAGGAATCGCTATGGTATTATCTGGTATCGTGGTATGGG
>JAJRAP010000119.1 GCA_028679855.1 Candidatus Methanoperedens sp. | reverse complement strand
TGTAAGAAGTCCGTTGCCTTCATCGAAATCAGGGTTTGAATTAATATAAAACTGTAAATGTGGATCTTTAGAGTGTTGCCAAAAAGCTTTCTCCTCATCTGTAGCCAGTGTTATCCATCCTACTTTTCTGACTAAAGGATTTTTTTTCTCAACCATTTTCAAACCGAATTCATCAGCCAGGAGCATCATGAGCTTTTCAACTTCCAAGGGAATGATGCTATTATATCTGGGATATATTTTATAAATATGGGTTGCTAAATTGGCATATACACCTGGATTGATAGGTGAAACCAAAAAGTAAAACTCTTTATTCGGATGAAGTATTTTAAATTTTATTGCCTCCTTCAGCCAGAAAGAAATATCGGCATTTTTGTGCCTGTACTCAGGCACTAAGCCTGCCTCTGCCGTGCCTCGCGTGTTAACTTTAAAGGATAAATTGGTATAGTACTGACTATTTTTGGCATTTATGATACATGGCAATCAAAGCGTGGGTTTTACCGCCCCCGAAAGGTGTTTGTATCTGGATAACAGGATCGCCCCCTTTACCGCACAGGCGCTTTTCCACTATTGTAAGTAGGTTTTCAAGTCCCTTTGTGAGATAGGTTTTCCTGAAAAAAGTCTCAGCGTCTTTATATTCGTCATGCCCTCTGTTCTTGCAGACCTCCCATAGGTCTGCAGCAAACACATCCATTGTGAGCCGTCCCTCAAGGATGTCTTTATGTGGAACTGCAATTGTGTGAAATGGTTTCATTTTGCACCTTCAAACATCTTTTATTATTTTCTCATATAGTTAAAGTTTGTTAAATTCTTTTTGCTCTATAATATTTCAACAATAGTTGTCTAGATTTTGGGGTGCAGTCAAGAAATGTGGTTAAGACATGCCCAGGACGGGATCCGAACCCGTGACCTCCAGATTTCTCAGGAAGCTTAGCGCCTCATCAAAATATCCCTATGAGTCTGGCGCCCTAACCAACTAGGCCACCTGGGCATCACCCCTACATGCAAAGAAGGTATTAAAACATATCGTCCCATGAAAATGCAATATTTTAAGAATAGCGGGGCATGGATTCGAACCATGGATCTACGGGTTATGAGCCCGTCGGGATTTCCTGACTACCCTACCCCGCTGCGGAGTGAAAATAGCAACCCTTTCATGTTATGAATACTGATAAAGTCTTCGGTGAAAACAATACCGCGTTAAACCGACAGTTTTATTTTAATGAAAGAAATCTTGGCTCCAGTTGTTATTATGATCAAATCGAAAAATATCATACTTATTACAGTTATTGGAATATTAGTCATCTTTTCAGGATGCACAGGCGGTCAGGAGAAAAAAGTGACAGAAACAGCTCCACCAACTCCGGCTCAAACTCCTGTTCAAACAACCATCGTTCAAACTACCACACCTCAGGCGCTGCAAGATTCTTATCAGGTACAGGTCACAGAAGTCAGGACTCTTTCTGATTGTATAAAATCGCCTTATTCAAGTGAGGTCACACCATGCACATTAATTAATCTACAGGTTAAAAATAATAATGTAAATAAGCTTGATTTCGAAATAGTTAAAGAAGAAGTCATCGCAAAGTACTCCAGGGTATTGCCGGGCAAGTACGATAAAGAGGTTGGATTAAATGATCAATGCACACGTCAGGCAGGAATGAAATTCGTTTTGACCGAGAACACACAAAAAATTGTTGGCTTATGCCATCCAACGATCAATAATGCTGATGAGCCAGTGCTGAATGTGATGGCAATGATCAATGGAGTGCGTCAGGAATATAAATTTTCCCTGACCTCATAATCTTTAAACATTTACAAGATAAAATAAGATCATGCTTTATGCGATAGAGACAGAGGAGATAACCAAACGATTTGATGATATAGTTGCAGTAAATAAGGTCAGCATCTCTGTGAAGCCGGGAGAACTGTTCGGGCTTCTGGGACCGAACGGGGCAGGTAAGACCACTCTTATAAGCATGCTGTCCACAATAGCAGAACCCACATCCGGAAAGGCAAAAGTCTGGGGATTTGATGTTGAGAAGGAATCTTCGAAGGTGCGCGAGAACATCGGCATGGTATTCCAGGACACCACTCTTGATGACCGGCTTACAGGCAAGGAGAACCTCGACCTCCACGGCAGGCTCTACGGACTTGACGGTAAAACGCGAAAAAAGAGGATAGAAGAGGTGCTGGCTCTTGTAGAACTCACAGAAAGGGCTGACTCGATCGTCAGGACTTTTTCAGGCGGGATGATGAGGCGGCTTGAGATCGCACGAGGACTGATGCATCATCCCCATGTGCTGTTCCTGGATGAACCCACGCTCGGGCTTGACCCGCAGACAAGGAACCATATCTGGGAATACATAAAGATCCTGAACAAAGTTGAAGGCGTGACCATTGTGCTTACAACTCATTACATGGAAGAAGCTGACCACCTCTGCGAAAGGATAGCAATCATTGACCACGGCGATATCGTAGCGCTTGACACTCCCGAAGCGCTCAAGGACGGACTGGGAGGCGACGTGATAATCCTTCAACTTGAAAAACCGGATGACAAATCAAAACTGTGTGATATCTACGATAAAAACGGATGCGCAAAGATCGTTTCCAGGCAAAATGACGAAGTTTTCATAACTGTCAAGAACGGAGAGCACCAGATACCGCATATTCTTTCACTTGCTTCAAATGCCGGGATATCGATCCTTGCGGTAAGCCTTCGAAAACCAACGCTGGACGATGTGTTCCTTCACCACACCGGGAGAGCCATACGAGACAAACGCGCAAGCGAGATCGAGCAGGTGGGATTTAAGATCCGCTCAAGGAGGAAATAACTGTGAAAAAAGTACTCAACAGGGCGCTGCAGACTGTGTATACCATGTGGCTGCGGGAGATGCTGCGCTTCTGGCGCTCAAAGTCGCGTATCATAGGATCTCTTGCCACGCCGCTTTTTTTCCTGGTTTTTCTCGGGGCAGGCTTCAACTCTTCTTTTCAGGTCGAGGGGGGCCGTCCATTTGATCCGTCCTATCTTGCGCCCGGTCTTATAGGCATGGTCGTGTTATTTTCATCCATGATGGGGGGGGTTTCCATTATATGGGATAGGGAATTCGGTTTTCTCAAAGAGATACTCATTGCTCCTGTGAGCCGCTTCTTTGTAGCGCTCGGGAAAGCTGTGGGAGGTGTAACCACATCAGTTATACAGGGTATTTTGATAATGTGCATCGCCAGGTTAATGGGTATCGAATATCAGTCTTTATCTGGCGTCATAGCCGCAATAGCTGTCATGTTCGTATCAGGCATAGGTTTCATAGGTCTTGGTATCGCGGTCGCTTCCAGGATCGATAGCCATGAGGGTTTCCAGATGGTCATGAGCTTCCTGACAATGCCCCTTGTGCTTCTTAGCGGGGCGTTTTTCCCCATCTCAAGACTGCCTGGATGGATATCGTTGCTCGTATATGCCAATCCACTTACCTACGGGGTTGAAGCACTTCGTTATTTCCTTCTTGGAGAATCAATAATCCCTAT
>JAJRAP010000118.1 GCA_028679855.1 Candidatus Methanoperedens sp. | reverse complement strand
GTTAGTGTCCAGAGACTTGCTGGGGTAAAAGTGATATATTCAAAATCATGATATTAAAAAGACAATGTCAACGGATTATGGAATTTGTTCCATGCTTCACAGTTCATGTAATGAATTTACCCCAAGAGGTCAGTGGACATTAACACTAATCCTTTTTGCAAAGGTATTTGGATAGTCAATACCGTCAAACTTTGTAAAGCAGTCCATATTATTACCCCAGATTATTTGTTTATTTCACAATCCATATTACAATTAAAAACTAAACTTTATAAACTTATGCCGCCGGAGGTCGTACACGTTCGTATTAGTTCACTGTTAATGTGAGCAGCCGTGAAATCTTATCCAGGTCACCCTTTTTCAGCCTGAACTCCTGGTTCCATCCACCCAGCGCAGAGTTCTGTGCATGGAAATCGTTGGCATCCTGCGGTGTGTCAAGAATGTATATCGCGGCGTTGTAGAACTCTGATGAAGTGTATTCTTGATCGTTTATCAGGAACTTCCAGTTATCCTCTGCCACCACTTTTGGTATCGTGGCTTCCACAAAATAGTAGTCTGTGCCCTTGATATTCCAGTGACTATAATCGGTAGAGTTCCCCACATCACTCACCTTCAGCGCAAGCCATGCATGCTGCCTTTCATACGAGATAATGATTTTTGGAGCCACATGGAAATTTCTCCTGATGTAGTCCCAGAAATATGTGGACATCCTGGAGCAATCAAGCTCATCAGCATGGTAAAGCATATTCCATTTCCGGTCATAGAACGAAGTAAGGTTTTCCGATATCCTGTCTATCAAAAGTTCTCTCTTTTCAGTCATCACAGGTACAGTCGCTGCTTCACTCGGAATGGGTGCGGGTGCAATTATCGCAGGCTCCTGCTGAAAAGGATTATTCTGGTCTGTGTTTTGATAAGGTGGCGCGATGCATCCTGAAAGGGATAATAAGAATACCGCAACAATTACAATCAGTTTTTCATGCATGTACTCTTAAATAAACCTTTAAAATATATAATGTTTGCTTAGACTTCGAACGATTTCGAAGTGACCGCAATATTTTTTACATAGGCTGAGCATTAAAGATATAGGAGATATAAAAAATGTCTAGTAAATATATATTATTATCGATACTGATAATCGGATCCGTATTTTCATCCGGATGCCTATTTGAAAATAATAACAATAGTAACAATAAAGCTAATCAGAGCATTGGACCTGATTTCATTATAAAAACTAATCTGCCTCCCGGATTTACATTCGAGGCGATACATGATATCAACGCTAAAATCGGGAACTCTTATATTAATGGATCAGAAGGGGTTTACAAGTATGGCGGACAATACATCTACATCCAGGCTTTCAAGAGCGACGATGCTGATGCTCTGTTTTCTCAATATAAAGAAGATCTGAGAGAAAACTTCAGGAAAGATAATCCTTTTGAAGAGATCTCTATAAACGGGCATGCTGCAACAAAGTTCAACGATTTTAGAGTAGATAATGGTGAGACACAACCCAGATACAACATCATCTGGGCAAAAGGCGATTATTTGGTACAGGTCGGCTCGTCCTCTGATCCAATGATCGTCTTCTCTCTTGCATCAGCAACGGGTTATTAGAGCAGCCCCATCATTTTATGGGTCTGCGGGATAACCCGCACATCTTTTAATTTTTCTCCCGCAAAATCCATCAGTTCAAAGAGCTTACCTGCATGAATTCTTCTGTCTGAAGTCACAGGCTGGAGAATGAGAGGGATATTCCGGTCGATCGAAGCGATGCCGTTGACCGCAGAAGATAATGATCCTTTTGTTGTTTCAGGAAGTACCACTATTTTTACAAATGTTTCTGCAGATTCATTGAAGATTGCGATGGTCTCAAGTTCGTTCTTTAGCAGATCATCGTAATGTCGCGTGGAATCGTGCTCCGGTAATTTAATATCGCATGATGCAACTGCAATGACATCCTTTAATTTTCGTGCTTCATCTGGAAATCCTGAATTAGTTTCAAGGTATAATGGATGCTCAGCATTGAGTTCCCTGATGAAATCCGCTTGTATCAGCGGCTCACCGCCGGTCAGGCTAATATGCCTGGTCGAAGGCGACCATAATTTCTGTATAGTCTCAATAAGATAATCCCTGCTGACTGGATTTTTAACAGTATGGAAGTCACCTGTTGCAGGAATTTTTTCAATCCTGCACGAGTACGTTACTTGGCGGCTCCGGGGAGTGTCGCAATATTGGCAATGAAGCTGGCACTGCTGGAAGCGCACAAAAACCTGGCGCGTTCCAGCATGAGTGCCTTCTCCCTGTATGGAATTAAAAACTTCTTCGATATGCGCTTGCATCAGGAGATGTTATCTCACAAAGTCGATCCCGTATCTTGCGGTCGCTATGTTTCCCGCAGTATCCTTTCCGAGAATCTGGGGGGATTTAACACCAGTAACCACGATCATAGTCCTGATAATGTGCTCAAGGTCTGGATCTACCATGGCCCCCCAGATCAATCTAGCCCTTGGGTCGATGCGAGCATAAAGCTCGTTAACAACGCTCTCTGCTTCTGCGATCGTCATATCAGGACCTCCAACGACATTGATAAGAGCTGACGTAGCACCAGAAACATCTACATCCAGCAGCGGACTTCTAAGAGCTTTCTGCACTGATTCTAAGGCTTTGTTCTCGCCTTCTGCTTCTCCAAGGCCGATCATAGCAACACCGCTCTTTTGCATTATAACTCTCACGTCTGCGAAATCAAGATTGACAAGACCCGGTCTTGTAATAAGTTCAGTGATGCCTTTGACAGCGCGCATCAGTACCTCGTCGCACACCTTAAATGCTGCCTGCAACGGCAGATGAGGGACTACTTCGAGTAATTTGTCATTAGGGACAACGATCACAGTATCCACGACGTCTCGCAGTCTCTCAAGCCCTGCTTCTGCATTCTCCATGCGTATCGCTCCTTCTACAGAGAAAGGCAGAGTGACAACAGCTATCGTCAGGGCACCGCAATCGCGCGCAACTTCAGCCACAACAGGTGCCGCACCTGTGCCTGTCCCGCCGCCAAGACCGCATGTTATAAAAACCATATCAGCATTTCCCACTGCTTTTTCGATCATGGCTTTGGACTCCTGTGCTGCGTCCTGCCCTATCTGTGGTACGCTGCCAGCTCCAAGCCCTCTGGTCCTGCTCCTTCCGATAAGGATCTTATTCCTGACCTTGATATTCAGCAAATGCTGGGCATCTGTATTGATGGCATACAGGTCAGCCCCAATTATACCTTCTTCCATCACCCTCTGAATTGTGTTTGAACCTGAACCTCCGCATCCGATAACAACGATATTCGTTTTTAATTCCTGCAATATTTGAAGAAGTTCTTCATCAGTTTCTCCCACTGTGGGAATTTTGGATTCTCCCGCTCTTGCTATTGCCTCATTTATAATTGATTCCATATTTTACTCCTCAATCGCCTTTTCATAATTTAACTTGATGGCTCTAATATTTATTTCATATACCATCTCTGGATTTATAGTTTTTCCATCGAGCATAACTGACTCTCCTCTTGCCAATCTCCCATAGAGAGGGCCCTCTGTTATCCCGAGAGCTGTTGCACGTTCTGTGCTGAATTTTTTTTCAATTTTTTCAGCTTCAGATAAGAGGGCAGGGCTGAGTCGCGCTATTTTTACCCTGGGACAAATACAGTTCTGGCATTCGCATTTTATTCCGTTCGTGATCCTTGCGCGACCGGTCGGGCACACCTCTTTAACCTTCTGCCGAAGTTGCCTGCAGAACTGCCACGGGACTCCATCAATGTTCCCTGTGGAATGAACTGTAAGAATAGCTCTTGCGTCCTTGCTCCTGTGTTTGGATGCAAATATAAGGAGGCTCGCTGGAAATCCGGATTCTAGCATTCTCCTGTCAAGCCCATCCTGATATATGAGAGGGTCTTTTATTTCTACTAGCCTGTAATTCTTAAATTCAAAAACAGTATATAACTCAGAACTTTTCTGCTCCCATTTTCGAAGAGCTAAAAGATTATTTTTGATATTCTGACTGGCTCTGTCCTGAGTTGAACAAACTACTGTTACTTTTACCTCACTGCTCAAACCACTGCCTTCTAGACTTTAATCATATCAATCAAAATCGCTGCCTGTTATCAATTTTTTATCTACAATGGCATAATCTTTTGCAGCCCTGACAGCCTCAAAAGGTATCAATAGATAATTAGCCTGGTTTTTGTATTTAGATATGTCAACAAAGGTGTTGGGCTTTACCATCAGATACAAAAGTTGACCTGTTTTTGATTCCATGATCACGTTGTTAACGATGCCGAGTTCTGACCCATCCGTAAGCATAACTCTTTTATTTGATAGATTTTTTGCAAGTATCTTCGCCATAGTAATCCCTTAATGAACTGGAATGTTCATCAAAACTGCTATTTTTATCTATAACCTATATAAGACTTCTGTTCCTGCTTTGTCCCGCCTTTGAACTGCTCCTGCAGCTTTTCATAATATTCTATCATTCCTTCTACGAGAGCGGGTCTGACTTTCTTCAGTGCTGCGCGGAAATGTCTCATTTCGATCTTCTTGATATTGAAATCCTCACGCAGAGCCAGCATTACAGCCTCTCTGCATAATGACTCGATGTCAGCACCAACGTAATTTTCTGTCAGGTCTGCAAGTTCTTCGATGATAACATCATCAGAAAGCTTTTTTTCATCGTATATAATGTACTGTCCGTTATCCTTTCTGACATGCAGGTTATAAGTTAGTCCATCATTGAATTTAAATGTCGCAAATTCCTTATTTTCATCAAGCGCTATCTCCACTGATCTGGCTTCATTAATTACTCGGATGATTTTCTCAGTTTCGTTCCTGGTGATTTTCACATAATCTACACGATCGATACCAAGATCTTCAGTGAGGAATTTTATGAGCATATTGTTATCGTCTCCAGGGACATTACCCCAATTGAAAACTGTGGTTTCCCTGGAAAGATTCTTTAGGTGTATCTTGAATATCTCGATCCTGCCCTCCCTGTCTGGAGGTCCAATGAAAACCAATCTGTCAAACCTGCCTGAACGGATAAGCGCCGGGTCTACGATCTCAGGTCTGTTCGTTGCAGCTATCACCACAACGTTCTTTAGCGTTTCGATGCCATCAAGTTCTGTGAGAAGCTGGTTGACCACCCGTTCTGAAGCTTTCGAACCAATGTCCATTCCCCTAATTGGGGCTATCGCGTCAAGTTCATCAAGGAACAGTATGGACGGGGCTACCTGACGCGCTTTCTTGAAAATATCACGTACTGCTTTCTCTGAATCACCCAGCCATTTGGAAATAAGCTGGGGACCCCTTATGCTTATAAAATTGGCAGAACTCTCGTTCGCCACTGCTTTCGCAAGTAACGTCTTGCCGGTTCCAGGTGGACCGTAGAGCAGTATGCCCTTGGGCGGCCTGATACCCATCCTTTCAAATTTCTCAGGTCTCTTTAGCGGCCATTCAACTGCTTCGATTATCTCCTGCCTTGCACTAACAAGCCCGCCAACATCGTTCCAGGAAATCTCCGGGATCTCGACAAGTACTTCTCTCATCGCCGATGGTTCGACTTCCTTAAGCGCGGCTTCAAAGTCATAAACTGTGACCTGCATGCTGTTCAGTAATTCGCGCGGAACAGCTTCATCAAGTTTTATCCGGGGAAGATATCTGCGAAGTGCTTTCATGGCAGCTTCCCTTGCAAGGGCTGATATGTCAGCGCCTACGAACCCATGTGTCCTTTCTGCAATTTCATTAAGC
>JAJRAP010000117.1 GCA_028679855.1 Candidatus Methanoperedens sp. | reverse complement strand
TAGCCATAATGGTACCAGTATTTTCTCCGAACTTTTGGGAATTATGGGATTCGAAAATATATGCAATTTATCAAGCCAGCACTCCCGACATATTCAGCACTCCTGAAAAAACGAAGGAGGCCTTGGACAATAACGATATCAAATATTACGCAGAGGGAACCAATTCAATCATAAGTTCGGTTCAATCGGGTGATGCGCTGTTTTTCATTACCAACGGCAGAGTCGAGGCATCGAACGCTAACGGAGACAGGCAGGTTCAGTACACTTTGGGCCATCTGCCGATGCTTCTTCACCCCAACCCTAAAAAAGTCTTTGTACTGGGTACAGGCAGCGGCATGACCCTTGGAGCGACTTCAGTCCACCCGAGTGTCAAACAGATAATACTTGCCGAGATAGAACCTAAAGTTCTCGGAGTGGCAAAATCTTTTGGCGTCTACAATCACTATGTCCTGAACAAAGCAAATCCGAAGCTGAAGATTGTGTTCAACGACGGGCGCAACTTCCTGATGACCACAAGGGAGAAGTTTGACGTCATTACTGCCGACCCTGTCCATCCGTGGTTTAGTGGAGCAGGATATCTGTATACTACCGAATATTTCAAAATTGCGGCTGACCATCTCAATCCGCGTGGCATTATATGCCAATGGTTGCCACTCTATGAATTGACCGAAGAGAATTTGCAGTCCGTGGTCAAAAGTTTGCGGCAGAATTTTAAGTATACAATGATTTGGCTTACATACTATGATGCAGTACTTATAGGTAGTAATTCCGCCATTATCATTGATGAAAAGGAACTTGAATCACGCATTAAAGAACCTGAAGTCATGAGAGACCTGGAACAGGTTAAAATGGGTTCGGCAGGAGATTTCTTGAGTTATTTCATAATGGGAACTGATGGAACAAAATCCTATAGTGAACAAGGGATTGTCAATACTGATGATAATCTCTACTTGGAGTTTTCGGCTCCTCACAGTATTGGTAAACAACGTCTGACGGCGACAAATATACTAGGCTTGATAAAGCACCGAGAAAGCATTCTTCCTTATCTTCGCTTATCTGATAATGAATCCGAAAGGGAAAAGCAGATAAATAGATGGGAGCAAAACCAAAAAGCAGCGGTGATTTATGACAAAGCTCATGTCTTGAATCAAGCAGGCTACGGTGAAACTCCTGAATATACGATTTTGATGCAAGAACTAGAGTCAAAATTCCCAGAATATGCCCCAAATAAATTTCTACAAAATGAATATGAAGACATGCCTGGCAGATTCGCAGGAACCCCAAAACTTCTCAAACAAGTAGTCTTGGAAATTATCAATAAAAAGGGTGAACCTGTTAAGCTTCAGTTCTCCGCTGTCTTGTTGCGAAAGAACAAAGAAAAGGCACGAGTATATTTTGTAGATAATGCCTCTCATTTTGTATTCGGAAAGCTGAGGGTCAAAGGGGCAAACAAGGATCCCCTTATTTCCAGGTTTGTTGAAGATTTGACTAAAGCAGCAGAGGATATCTATACCCAGCAACGAACCCAAGCAGTTGCCAGTGGTCATAATTCACCTCAAGAAATGACTTTGTTTCCAGAGATTAAACGTCTTGTCGAATTAAAAATCGACCAAACGAACATGTAGTACAATATTGTTTTAGTTGCATAATGCGTTTGTCACTGTGCTCCGAATATGCAGCAACGGCGAAACAATGGATAAAATAACAAACATTGCTTGGGATGAGATTCAAAATCATACTGAGCATTGATGAGCGCTGTTAACTTATCGTTCGAGAAGGTCGAGAAAAAAGCTGCCCGCTCTCAACTCATCGTATAGTGCATAATACAACTTGTATTCTTTGCCTTTGTCACATCTAAGGGTCATGTCTTTTTCCTTCATATTGCTACCCTACAATCAGCTGATAGCTTCGAGAATTCAAAAATGCATCGAAATAGATTTCATTCTATAGCCTTTTACTTGCGTATCGAATGATTAATAATGAGGGGACAATACTCTTCCAAGAAACTTATGTGACATTTGCGAATATCAGAGATATGATAGGGCCGTCACATAATAAACACTTATGATTACAGATTTGATCAGTTTCAAAAAGGATTCTTTATTGATTGCGATTGTAATTTACAGTCTATGCTTCTGTCTGAAGATGTCGTAGGTGCTATTCTGTGAAACACTTAAAGTTAAATACAGAAATCTTCTGCCAATTGTCTGGCATATCCCATTAAAATACACATCATTATCGTTGACATCTTTTTAGGTCAGGCCTATAGTCGTCAAGATTGCTGAAAATGTGGCAGCATGTTCATAGCTGGTTTCGACGGCATCGGATTTGCGATGTTATTGAGGGTGTCTATTTATTTCTGGTTAGACTGCAATGCTGAACTAAACAGAAAGGAAACGAAATGAGCACCCTTTCAAGCACTGAAAACAAAGTCTTAATGGCTCAAGGACGTGAATCCCTTAAGGGAAAATGGGGATTAGGCATTGGCACAACCGTCGTTTTTATGTTGGTGATGATCGCTGTCCAATTAATTCCTGTTGCTGGCTGGCTTATCTCCCTCCTCATTAGCGGTTCAATGTCCATTGGTCTTGCAAGTTTTGCTTTATCCCTATCAAGAAAGCAAGATGCAACGCTGTCACAAATATTCAGCGGTTTCCAAAAGTTTGGCGTGGGATTAGGGGCATACGTCCTTCAGCTCATATTTGTACTTCTCTGGGCGTTACTTCTGATCATTCCAGGGATTATCGCGGCAATTTCATATTCAATGACATATTACATCATTGCCGAAAATGATTCGATCGGTCCATTAGAGGCCATCACAAAGAGTAAGGAAATGATGCGTGGAAATAAATGGAAGTTCTTCTGTCTTGGCTTTCGTTTTGTCGGATGGGCTTTATTGTGTATTCTAACTCTTGGCATAGGGTTTTTATGGCTATTCCCATATATGATTGTCAGTTTCGCGCAATTTTATGATGACCTCAAAGAGAGCAATGGTGTAACTGTAGGCAAACAGTGCTCTAAATGCAAAAGTCCAATAAAAAATAACGATAAATATTGTACAAAATGCGGAACAGCAATCACCATTGAAAACAATGCCGTTTCAGAGGGGGCTTGTAAATATTGCAAAGCCCCCACAAAGAAAAATGACAAATATTGTACTCACTGCGGCAAGAAGGTGAATTCAATTATTGAGGATTCTTCATCTGATATTTTGTCCTGATCGAACTAGGGCGATAAATATCGCACAGATAATTATCGGTCGGATATTGAGGTTTGGCTCTACACTTCTTGAAAAGATCCTTTGCTGAAGGAAACTCGCTGAACAGTCTTACCCCCTGTCAAAGAGTCCCAATAGGGGCAGCGGCATTAAATAAGACCACTAAGCTAACCCAACCAGCGGGTCGAGCGGGGCGCTGATCTTCGCGCCCCTCACCCCAGAGCGTTAATAAGGAGAAAACGTGAAGATAAATACTATTGCACTATTTGGGGTCTTGTTCTTTGCTACGCAGGCTTTTGCTGGTAACGTCATCCAATTGACAACGCACATCGATGAACATGGCAAGAGAACCGAATTCGTCACAACGAAAGATGTCCTGGCTAAATGTCCAACTTGGAAGACTGACAAGGAGCCGCCCTTCCCAATTCATAAAGCTATTGATGTTGCACAGCAATGGATTAAGAAAAAATATCCAAAATTCACGGATATTAGAATAGTCGCGATATCTCTGTCACCAATATGGGAACCCGACTTTCAAGATAGATGGTACTACAGTGTTACTACCAGTGCAGCTGCAGACTTGGATGGCGTCAGTGCAAGTAGTTTTTTCAACGTGATGGTTCTAATGGATGGCACAGTAATAGGTCCAACATCACCAAGAAACAACGAATAATCAGCAGACATCTAAGTGGCAAGTATTTTTCCTCGAAATCAGCGTCGCTCTCTGCTACAGATGCTGCATGGCCCGTCCCCTTCGAATAGAATACGCGGTGAAGTTTGCCGCGTAACCTCAGGGTAATGAAAAGAAGCCAGTCTTCAAAAACGATCAAGACCGCGAAAACTTCCTGAACATACTCCAGCATGTCAATAAGCGGTACAACTGGATTTGCCATGCATATTGCCTTATGACCGATCGCTACAACCTTCTCATCGAGACCCCGGAAGGCAATCTCGCCCTCGGTATACGCCAATTTAACGGCGTCTATGCGCAACTCTTCAACGACAGATCAGCTTAAAAAACACAAGGATATGCCTGAAATTCCCCGGAGTCAGCGGTATTCGACACGGCCATCGCTTGCAGTCCTACCGCTTGCTTCTCTTTTGAACGACCATCGAAAGCTGATGAAAAAGCTGTCACAGGCCGTGGAGAAATACGGTTATCATCAGAGTGAAATTGCCTGTCATATTGATGTCCACCACTCTGCAATCAGCCGATGGCTTCGAGAATTCGACAATGCAACGAAAAAGATTTAACCCAATAGACTCTCGGACGCGGGAAGAGGCAAGATTGTGTATACTTGAGGATGTGGAAGTGTTCTATAATCGTATCAAGAGACATTCAACGCTGGGATATAACAGTCCGGAGCAGCAGGAAAAGAGCCTAAGTGAAACTTAACTGGGTGTCCACTTTTTTGGGGGAAGATCATCGTGAAGTCCGCAGCAGTTGCATCGTTGATTTCACACTAAACTAAACAATACCGGCTCTCTTAACTTTTTTGTAGTAAGGATGAAGATGGTGCAACTTTTCACGTTGAATCGTGTCTCAATTATATATTGAATTACTTAAAGGTCATCAACTCAGTCAAAATATGACGGGTCTGGATAACCTGGATATAATCTCATTTGTTGCGAAAGCGCTTCATGAAGCAGAAACGCCAGCAGTCATCGAAGTTAATAAGTTATCTACCAGCGATCCCGGAGTAGAGAGAGGAAGGAGTTGCGCTTATGAAGAGGACCTTTATAAAGGGCTTTCTGGTTGTATTTAGTTTGTGTCTTTCAGCCCTTCTGTCCATTCAAGCCTGGGCGGACGACGCGGACCTGATATACTCAGTATCTTTCACGGACGAGGAGCTTGACGATCTTCTCGCCCCCATCGCGCTCTACCCGGATCCTCTGCTGGCCCAGATACTGCCGGCCTCGACGTATCCGACAGAGGTTGCCGATGCGGAAGCGTGGCTCAATAGCGGAGGGGATCTGTCAAGTATTGACGAGCAGGTTTGGGCCGAGTCCGTCAGGGCGATTGCCCACTATCCAGACATACTTCAAATGATGGCCGGGAATATGGATTGGACTGCCAACCTGGGAGATGCCTTTCTCAACCAGCCGGAAGACGTGACCAATTCGATCCAGCGGCTCAGGTGGCGGGCGAGGGCCGTCGGAAATCTGGTCAGTAACGCTGAACAAACCGTCATCATCGAAGGAGACTACATCCAGATCGTTCCAGCCGAACCTCAGTATATATACGTCCCGCAGTATGACACTTCAGTTGTTTATGTCCAAGCTTCGCCATTCATCACCTTTGGCTTTGGCCTGGCGATCGGGGGCTGGTTAAGCATGGACTTTGACTGGGGTCGCCACCACCTGATCTACCATGGCTGGGACCGCCCAGGCTGGGTCAATCATGCTAGGCCATATGTTCACATAACGAACGTTTATATCAACAGAAGCAGGCCTTCAATAAACCAGATATGGAGGCATGATAGATCACACGGTGACCCCGCCAGGTACCTGGCATCACGACCCAGTGGTCCGAACGCCGACAGGTATGCACGCGTGGGTGAAGCCAGGGGGAGCACTACGATACAGCCCAGGCCCGTCGGAGGGATATACGGACAGGGACGGGAGACCCGCGCATACAGCAATCGCGGGCGGGAAAGCCGTGGAACAGTCAGTCAGCAGCCGGCACCATTGACTCCAAGTATAAGCGAGCGACGCGCAATGCCGACCCCGAATGTCAGTCAACGGCCGACCATCCCGGCTTCAGGCGGCAGTCAGAAGCCGAGACCAGTTACTCCACATATGAGCAGCAGCGGTTCGATTCAGCCGGGTTCTGCGCGAGCGAGCCAGCAGCCTGCAAGGACCCCCTCAGTTACCTTTGGCGGTTACCGCGGAGCTGGTGAAGCGAAGACGCAGGGCCTTCGTGGCCAGGCCAGCCGTCAAAGCAGCGAACAGGCACGGCCAGCCGAGCCGCCCCCGGTACGTCGGGGCAGTGTCCCTGCACGCAAGGATGACTCCGGTGGCAGGCAACGCCGGTAGCAACAACGGGTTTGCATCAACTAATTTCTATCACGCGGAATACCGTGAATTGAGAAAGGAAGGAATCTATGGAGACAAGGCGACAGAAATCACTCTTTCGTTCATCGCGGGGTATGGTTTTTATTGCTGCGCTTTTTGTCTGTGCAGCGTTTATCGTTGCCTGGAGCATGCCGATCATGGCGGCTGCATCGCAAAAACTATTTTCCACTCCTGAGGATGCCTTGAAGGGACTCGTTGAGGCCGTCAAGATACACGATAAGGCCGCGCTCGATCAGATATTCGGGCCATCCTCAAAAGACCTGCTCTCCGGTGATGCGGTGCAGGACGCAGCAGAATCCGAAGAATTTGCCAGTCACCTAGCAGAAAAAACCAGCCTTGTGAAAGAGAATGATTCAAAGGTGATCATTTCCATCGGCAACGAGAACTGGCCTTTCCCGATCCCCCTGGTAAAAACTGATGGCCAATGGCACTTTGATACTGAAGCTGGCAAAGAAGAGATCCTGAACCGCAGGATAGGCGAAGATGAGCTCACTGCAATACTGGTCTGCCGCACCTATGTCAAGGCTCAGCGCGAGTATGTGCTGCAGGACTGGGATGGTGACGGAATACTCGCTTACGCACAGAAACTCCGGAGTGATCCCGGCAAGAAAAACGGCCTCTTCTGGCGACACGCGCCGGGTGAACCGATAAGTCCCCTGGGTGAACTCGTGGCACAGGCCAGGATGGCGGGCTATAAGAAGGAAAAGTCTCTCTTCAAGGAACAGCCGATACCGTTTCATGGCTACTATTTCAAGATACTCACACGTCAGGGAAAGAATGCGCCGGGGGGCAAATACAATTACATTATCAATGGCAATATGGTCGGAGGCTTTGCCCTGGTTGCATTTCCCTCAAACTGGGGCAAGTCGGGAGTCATGACCTTTATCGTCAATCAGCAAGGCAAGGTTTACCAAAAGAACCTCGGACCGGACACCCTGAAGATGGAGCAGGCTGTGGACACATACGATCCCGATAAGACCTGGACACCGGTCAAGGAATGACAAGTACGTTTTCTGCTGTACGAAGGTGAACCCAGAGGAGCATGAAAAAGACGGGCAATAGAAAGGCAGCGGTTCTATTTGTAAGCTGATTCATCAATGATCTATCTCCTCAAACCTTTAACAGTGCGTTCAATGAACTTAGCCAACCGGCTGGTAATGCCGCCGATGGCTACAGCAAAAGCCGCGCCTGACGGAACAGTAAGTCAGGCGCTTCTCGACTACTACGAGGAAAAATCCCGTGGGGGCTATATTTCATTGATCATCATCGAGCACAGCTGCATTACCGAGGAAGGAAAGGCAAGCAACAATCAGCTTTCCGTTTCCGATGACGCGGTGATCCCCGGTCTACGGAAATTAGCAGATGTCATTCACCGAAACGGATCAAAGGCT
>JAJRAP010000116.1 GCA_028679855.1 Candidatus Methanoperedens sp. | reverse complement strand
TCACAGTTCATACCGCTTTTTTGAACATGGATAAACCTGCTATCCAGGAGGCGCTGAAAGAACTTTGCAACTCAGGAGTAAATAGAGTCGTCGCCCTGCCTTTATTTTTAGCCCATGGCGTGCATACGCTTCAGGACATACCTGCGCAGCTTGGAATAGAAAATGGCTCAAGAAAAACCACCATCAAACACGGCAATAGCAGCGTTGAGATTTTCTATGCACAGACGCTGGGCGCTGATCCGGTAATTGCGGAACTTGCATACCAGAGAGCAAGAGAAGCGCTTGAGGTGGTAAAATGAGAGCTTTGATCTTTTTAGCGGTCTTACTTTTAATAAACACAGGTGCGGCAATGGATTTGCGGGGTCCGATAGTTAGCATTGGAGGAGGGCAAATTGAGCTTAATGGCTCAAATTTTCCTGGATTTTATTACACTTTAGGAACAGGTACAAGAGATACGTCTTATGAGAACCTTACAATGAAATTCTCCTCCAACGGCTCTGTTGATGCTGGGAATGCAACCTATACCCTGAATACAACAACTGGGAGAACAGCATTCTTGGGAAAGCAGTACCAGTCTTTGAACCATCTCAATTCCCCGACAGGCATGCCCAATCTTTTGAGCGAAGTCTGGTCTATAAGCAAGAGTATTCCCGGGATAAATCAAAGCATTGTACTCAGCGAAGGATATGAGATTGCGTTAAAGGATGTGGCGGGAAGAGATGGAGGCAAAGAGGCTGCGCTCCTTGAGCTTAGAAAGGATGGGAAAGCTATATTTGAGCAGGCTGTAGCTCCGAAGGATTTTTTTAATTATACAAAAAACATAAATGGCAGCAATTATACTCTCATAGCATGCAAAGTGGACTGGATATTCTCAGGGAACTCTTCCAACGAATCAATAAAACCAGCATATAACGCCTCTATTCCTGCCTTCTCTCAATACTCAGAAAACCCCATTGAGGTAAAAGAAGGGAATAAGTATGGCGAGTTTGAAGTCAAAAACATAACCAATAGATTAATAATATTGAAAAACACCGCAGCGCTTACTTTTCCTCTTGATAGCGAAGTTTCTATTCTCGATGGCTTCATCAAATTCAGAACAGCAAAGGAGGTTTACAAAGCATACGCCATTAACAGCAGCGAAGAGGCAAAAAGCTATGAGTTAAGAGGCACTCCTGCGAGCAATGTTGCCTCATATAACTGGAGCGCTTCTAACTTCGGCGGTATGTTCTATGACCTTGAATACGATGTCAGCACAGAATGGCTCAACGTCACCATAGACAGAACAAATAAGCAGATAGCAAAAGGCAATCTTACTTATGAAACAACGCCTAAGAAAATTTCTTACAGAAATCCTGAGATGGCAGGATTCTCTGAGAGCTATTTCAAAGATGAACTTCCTGTTATAGGATGGCAGGGAGAACGTTACGCAGCTATGGGCAGCGCCGGCAGGCTTTCAAAGATACTTCTGGATACAGATGATAAACAGACGCTTTATATCGGCGAGCTTTGGGACATGGGAGAAGGCTACACTTTAACAGTTAAGGACATAGGCGCTGAGGATAGAGCTGCTGTGATTTCTCTTGCCAAAAACGGATTAGAAGTCTATTCAAGTGTAGTAGAGCCAGGAAGCTCAGCAGATTTAGGCACTCATACTTTCCTGTACACAAAGAAGATAAACGGCGTGCTGGCTCCAGTATTTTCGGTGTATGTAGAGGCTGTGCTTAACGGAAAGCAGGGCATGGCGCAGTTCAAATATCCTCTTCTCATCTCAGACTCGCCTCTTGAGATAAATCCAGGAGATACTTTTGGAAATGTTACAGTTATCAGCAATTCTGACAAGCTCAGGCTTGAGAACGAGCAGGCAGTTCCGGTATATTACGGCGAGACCGTGGATGCAACAGGTGATATATGGTTCAAGGCAGCGAGCAGCGCTACTTTACGATTTTATCCTTTGATCACAAAGATCCAGCAGGGTGAATCATACATTTCAACCTCGCCTTTACCAGAAGTGCCTGCCGAAGAATACCTTATGGGGGAAATATGAAACATTTCAATAGATCATACCCTTTTTCTGCTATCGTCGGGCAGGAAAGAATGAAAAAAGCGTTGCTCCTGAATGCAATAAATCCCAGGATAGGTGGAGTGCTGATCAAGGGTGAGAAAGGTACAGCTAAATCCACCGCAGTAAGAGCGCTTGCAGATCTTCTGCCAGAGATAGAGGTCATCCAGGATTGCGTTTTCGGGTGTAATCCTGATGAGCAAAACGAGATGTGCGAAGAATGCATAGGGAAATCTGAGCCTGCAATCGATGTTCGAAAGATGAAGGTCATCGATCTTCCCATCGGTTCAACCGAAGACAGGGTAGTAGGGACGCTGGATATCGAGCATGCCATTAAGAAAGGTGAAAAGAAATTCGAACCCGGTATATTAGCCCGGGCGCACCGGAATATTCTCTATGTGGATGAGGTCAACCTGCTTGATGACCATATCGTGGATGTTTTACTGGATGCTGCTGCCATGGGTGTAAATATCATAGAGCGAGAGGGGGTCAGCTTCTCCCACCCATCCTCGTTTATATTAGTAGGAACTATGAATCCCGAAGAAGGGGAATTGCGACCGCAGTTGCTTGACAGGTTCGGATTATGTGCTGAAATCGAGGGAATAAACGATGCAGAGGCAAGGGTGGATATAGTCAAAAGACGGATGGATTATGAAAAAGATCCTGAGTGTTTTATAAAAGAATGGGAAAATGGGGAAGAAGAGTTAAAAGAAAGGATAATCCGTGCAAAAGAACTGCTTCAAAGCGTTAAAATAGATGATGATAAGCTCAAGCTTATCGCCCGGATATGCATCGATATGGCTGTGGATGGGCATCGCGCCGATATAGCCATGATGAAGACCGCAGCCACAATTGCAGCGTTCCATGAGAGAGATGAAGTAACAGAGGAAGATGTGAAGGAAGCTGCAGAACTTGTTCTACCTCACAGGATGCGACGCAAGCCCTTCAGTGAACAAAAAATGGAACAAGAAAAACTGGATCAGTCCATGCAAAGACATAAAGAACAGAAACAGAAGGAGCACAAGCATGAACAAACCCAGAATCAGAACCAGAAGACGGAGGAAGTCCCGGATTCTTCCTCTGAAACATTTTTTGAAGCAGGAGAGCCATTCAAAATCAACCAGGCAGTATTGAAAATCGATAAAAAAGATAGATTAAACAGGAAAGGTTCGGGACGAAGGAGTAAAACGATCACAGGAGAAGGAAGGCATGTTAAAAGTATCATCCCATCTGGAAAAGTAAAAGATCTGGCATTTGGCGCAACCTTCAGGGCAGCGGCGCCGTTTCAGGTAAAGAGAAAAGGAGAACTTGCGATCAATATCGAGACCCGGGATTTGCGGGAGAAGGTCAGGGAAAGAAAGATCGGAAATACCCTGCTCTTTGTGGTTGACGCAAGCGGCAGCATGGGAGCACAGGCAAGGATGACCGCTGCCAAGGGAGCAGTTCTTTCCCTCCTGGTGGATGCCTACCAGAAAAGGGACAGGGTAGGGCTTGTGGCTTTCAAAGGGAACAAAGCCGAGGTCTTACTTCCACCTACATCAAGTGTTGAGCTTGCAAGGAAATACCTGCAAAGCCTCCCAACAGGAGGCAAGACGCCTTTAGCGCAGGGGCTTGTGAAAGGCTATGAGGTACTGAATAAGGAGAAAGAATTGAACAAGAATATAATTCCATTGTTGATTTTGCTCTCAGATGGTAAAGCCAATGTCAGCATGGGTAGTGGAAAGCCCGTTGAAGAAGCAAAACAGATTGCTTCTGTTATAAAAGCATCTGGAATAAAATCGCTTGTTATAGATTCAGAGCAGAGTTTCATAGGCCTGGGTTTTGCCCGGGAAATATCCAACGAGCTTGGGGCAAAGTACTTGAAATTGGATGAACTGCGAGCACAGGATATAGTCGATGGCATCAGGGAGATTTGAAAAAAATGAATAACGATATGGGCGCCCGCACAAAAGAAGCAAAAGAAATAAGCGAAAAGAGCAGGTCGATAGTGAGTAGTATCGTGAAAGGCGATGCTCCTGAGGATAGGATAAAGCAGCGCTGTGTTATGGCAACTGGCGATCCTGCGTTTGCAGACCTGATGAGATTTAACAACGAACCAATTAGAGCTGGAATTAAAGCCATTATGGAAAAAGCGCCTATATTCACAGATGTAAAAATGGCGCAGGTAGGGATAACAAAACTCGGACATAGGTGTAATGTCAGATGCGTGCTTGAAGAAGGAGATGAAATAGCCGGTAAAACTGGTGTAACAAGAACATCAGCGGGCTTCATGGCACTTGAAAAAGAGCTTGATGGCGCCATAATCGTGATCGGGAATGCACCCTCGGCTGCGCTCATGGTGTGCAGTATGGTAGAGCGAGGACTGCATCCGGGACTTATCGTGGCAACACCTGTTGGATTTGTGAATGCTGCGAAATCAAAGGAAATCGTAAGGACCTTTGATACACCTTCGATCTCATGTATGGGGACAAGGGGGGGAACACCTGTGGCTGTTGCGGTTGTGAATGAACTTGTGGAGATAGCAATAGAGGGGAAAAAAAATATTTGAAAGGGATCAAAGCGGAGAGGGCAGGAACTATTATTGTACTGTATGATACCACTAACTCTTCTCAACAAGAATCTTTAGTAGGGACTCAATGCTCTTATCCGTTTTTTCCATTCGACTTTCGAATGTTTTGTTTCTCTCTTCAATTTCTTCAACAACAGCATACATTGCTTGAGAAATTCTGTCATATTTTTTATCAATGCGCTTAAAACTTTTTATGGTATCTTTTCTGAAAAGATTCAGGTAATTCATACCTGTAGCATTTCCCTGCGACATCTCAGCACTCAGTTCTCCATATTTCTCTTCAAAATTGGTTTGTTCAATTTCTCCTTGTTTAAGTGGCTTCTCATTGACGTCTTCTACTCTTACGAGTGGTGCTTCAGAGGGCTTATTCCTACTGATTTGTTTTTTGAATCCACTGATGTCTTTTTTGTCTCCTTTGCATTGAATTCGTACCGTACCGTCATTTAGGTT
>JAJRAP010000115.1 GCA_028679855.1 Candidatus Methanoperedens sp. | reverse complement strand
TCATTGAATTGTATCCAAGCTCTTTGAGCATTGGCATGAAGCCCACAACCACCTCCGCACGTTCTCCGAAGGTGAAAAGCGCTTCTGAGCAGCCAGCTTGAACCCCCCTGTCAAGGATGTCCGATACTTCAGGGGGAGTGAGCAGCTTAGCCTCAGGATGACCAATATCGCGGCGAAAGCCGCAGTAACCGCACCTGTTCCTGCAGATGTTGGTAAGGGGGATGAATACGTTGCGGGAGAATGTGACAAAGGGGGGCGGCATAATCCTGGAATTGTCCCGCTCGTACATAACCATGTCGAAAGATACGTTAGATTAATGTAATCCAAGGGATATTTAACGTCACTCCATGCGAGAGTATCCAAGCGGCCAAAGGAGTTGGACTTAAGATCCAATCGCGCAGGCGTCCGTGGGTTCAAATCCCATCTCTCGCACTCCGGGGTCATTTCTCGAAAAATAACCATCGATAATTTCGATAGCTTTAAATATCATGCTCTTATTTTAGCAAAAAGTGTAAAGTGGCAGGTCAAACTCTTTTTTACCACCAACCCACTCCCCAACCTGCCACAATGCACTATATATAATAATAATTCATCGGTCATCAGTTAAGGAATTTAGCATGCTTGCTCTGTACATTTATTTTGATAGTTATTAATTTACCATCGTGAGTTTATCACCTTAAATACTTAATCTTCACAATTTTTCTCTTTTCCAACGGTTCAATAGGCTGCCGTAATGCGGTCAATATTTTGTAGGGAAAACTATAATCAAGTAGCATGACCACAAAATATTTATGTAGGGAAAACAATATAGCCATATGCATATTAAGTCATGTAAAAGCAGGGGACATATTTACTATGCTGTGGTTCGATCTAAACGTAGGGAAAACAAGGTTTTTCAAGAGTATTTGCTCAAACTTGGTAGACTGGATAATTTAACTGAAACACAGCGTCTTGAACTTGAGAATAAAATTTCTGCAATCGGAGAAAGTGATCTCCTAAAGAAATTCCACGATCTCTTATACTCTATCGGTTACTCTTTTCCGTCTCCAATATCTACATTTGAGATAGGAGATGTCTTTGGTTATGGGCAAGAATTGGCACTGCACAAGGTCTGTGAAGAGATAGACTTCATTAACACTGTCAATCGATATGGTTACAAGGGTGGAGGCCATGAACTTGGGAAGATCGTAGAAATAATGGCAATAGCCAGGAATTGCGATCCCTGCAGCTATTTTCAAGTTTCAGAGTGGTATTCAAGAAGTTATTTGCCTTTTTTCCTCAAACTGCAACCAGAAGAACTTACTTATAATGTAGCTATCAGGGCTCTGAACTACCTCCAGCCAGAAAATACGATTCCGATGCAGGTTTCTCTTTATGAAAATATAAGGCACGTTTATGGTTACGAATGCGAGAGGCTTGATATAGATACCACTTCTACTTATTTTGAAGGTGAAGAGTGTGTGCTTGCAGAGTTCGGTCATCCAAGAGGTCATACTAAAGACAAACTTCAGATAGTAGTTGCTTTTGTAGTAGATCAAAAAGGCATAGTCGTTACTCATAAAGTATGGCCAGGAAATCGAACTGATGCAAAAAGTCTGAAGCCAATGGATAGATGTCTGAAAAACGAGTTTGGGCTCGATGCTCCAAGGGTTGTCGATAGAGGAATGGCTACATGGGAGAACCTCAAATACATGGATCGCAAAAAAGAACGTTATCTGGTAGCTCTCAGGGCGAAGATAAAGTCCACAAAGTTTCTGGAAGAGATAAAAATCCCAAGAGATGAATGGATGAATACTGGTAATAACGAGGTAGCTACTTCTATTATTAAAGGACGAAGAAAATATGTGGTGGGGTGGAATGCCTCTGTTGCACAGACAAATAAGAAAGGGAGAGAATCAAGAATTAGCAAGGCAGAGGATGAACTCAGGTTAGTTCTTAAGTCTGTGGAGAAAGGTGATATCAAATCCCGAAAGGAAAGGGATGAAAAAGTAGGACATATAAAAAAGAAGTATAAAGTTACAAGATACCTTGCTGCGAAAGGCAATAGAAGCGGATTCGGCTTTACCATCGAGAGAACGAAAGCATTAGATGAGTTGGATAAATATGATGGATACCAGGTTTTTGTGACTACGGAATTTGACCTCAATGAGAAAGAGGTAATTGAGTCTTACAGAACGAGAGATCAGATAGAGAAGGCAATAAGAACTCTGAAAAGTGTGCTTGGGCTACATCCTCAGTATGTCAGAACGAAAGAGCATGTCCTGGGTAATATTTTTGTTTGTTCAACGGCTTTTCAACTCCGCTCGATATTGAAAATGAAGATCAATAATAGTGGGCTTGATGTAAGCATTGAGGAAGCAATGAAAACACTGGAACGGCTAAAAGCAGTACATATAGTCGTTGGAAAGGATGATGGGATACAGGTTCACAGAAAGTTAAGTGGACTTAATAAAGAGACAAGGACTTTGATCGAAGTTTTCGGTATGGCAGATCATAAAATACTTCCAGAAGTCGATACCGAAAAGTTTAAGTGATGCAAAACTCACGTTTAATGAGAGGACTTCCAATCACAGTATCGTCCGCTTATGCCAGCCTTATGGTCTCAAGGTTCATTGGCGCCCTTGTCTCTATCTTGTACTTCCTGTAGATAGAGCTTGCAAGGTCCATGCAGTTCTTCTCATCACCGTGCTGTGTCAGTATATGTTCTGCCCGGGGTCTCATCCTTCTAACATATTCCATAAGCTGACCTCTATCAGAGTGACCTGAGAAACCGTCAACAGTCTCTATTCTCATGTTGATCTTGATGGTCTCTGTCCTTCCCCCTCCGGCTGACATTGGGATCTCTTTCCATCCTTTCTGTATGCGCCTCCCAAGTGTGCCTTCTGCCTGGTATCCAACAAAAACAAGTGTGAACTTTTCTTCGGATCCAAAAGCTTTCAGGTATTCCATGATAGGCCCACCGTTGAGCATACCAGATGTTGCAAGGACTATGCACGGCTCGCGGTCTTCAACTATTTTCTGCCGTTTTTCCTTTGAGTCAACCTGTACGAAGCATTTTGCTAAGAACGGGTTCATTCCCTTATGGAAGATCTGGTTCCTGAGTTCATTATTCAGATATTCAGGATGAGTGGTATGGATAGCTGTAGCCTCTGATATCATACCGTCAAGATAAATAGGGACATCGGGTATCAATCCTTTACGAATTGCTTCCTCTAATACGATCATGACTTCCTGGCTTCGTCCTACAGCGAATGTCGGGATTATTACACTTCCGCCAATTTCAAGCGTCTCTTTTGCGATCTGCGTAATATGCCGCTCAGCATCCTTTCGTGAGGGCTGCATGTCCCTTGAACCGCCGTAGGTAGCTTCCATCACAAGCGTCTCTATGCGTGGGAAATCCGTTGCTGCAGGATCGAAAAGACGTGTCTTCTCGAACTTGAAATCACCCGTAAAAGCGATATTGTACAAACCGTCCCCAACATGGAAATGCGCTATGGATGAACCAAGTATATGTCCTGCATTATGTAACGTGAGCTTCATGTCAGGACCGATGTCAGTCACATCCCCGTAGTTCAATGTAATAGTATGTTTTAGCACTTCGCGTATCATCGCTGATTCATAGGGGGACTTCCTGCCTTCTTTTGCTGCCACGTCTATATAGTCCAGTTGAAGCAGTGCCATAAGGTCGCGAGTGGGAGGCGTGCAGTAAACCGGTCCTTCATAGCCATATTTGAATAAAAGCGGAACAAGTCCGATGTGATCAAGGTGTGCATGAGTCAGAATTACTGCATCTATCTGATTTATAGGGTGAACCTCTGGAACATAAAGGTAGGGTGTGCCGTTATCATCACTGCTTACGGATACCCCGCAATCGATAAGTATCCTCGTTTCAGGTGTGGATAGCAAAAAGCAGCTGCGTCCTACCTCACGGCATGCTCCCAGCGTAGTCAATCTCACCCATTTATCCTTGGATGTGATGTCCCTGTGTATCTTTCTGCCGATAGTCTTCAGGATGGTTTTGCGTTCATCCTTATTGGCTCGCATGAACTGTCGAATGTTGTTTACTGTTGTTGATTTCATTGGAGGGGTGCGGACTACCTTGGGTGTCCATCCGATCTCTTTTGTTATTTCACGAAGCGTCTCTCCGTGCCTTCCTATTACAAGACCGGGTTTTTCAGCTTCTATCACGACCTCTCCTGTGTCCACATCGAAATAATGGTTCGAGATGCCGGATTCGGAAGGCACGATCTTTGATATGGCAGCAATGGCTTCCTCAGACTGAGCAAGCACCTTTGGATCAGGTCTTACCACAAGGCGTTTTCTTAACTCTTTTGCAAGACCTTTGATAAGGTCGCCGTTATCTGCGAATTTTTTTGGCTCTTCTGTATAAATAACAAGCTCAGGTCCTTCAAAATCCACATCTGATATCGTAACATCAGCGGGAAGTTTGGCTCTTATTTTATGTTTTAATCCAGTTATTACTTCATCAACAGTCATCGTATTTTTCCTTCTAAAATAAAAAAATAAAAAAAATTATGTTAATGCTTTGCGCAATCTTTCGATCTCAGTATCATCAATTTTCATATATCCATCAGAAGTGATCTTCACAACTTCGATACCATCACCTGATGCTGAATCGCGTTTCATTGCATTATGCAGTGCGCGTACTGCAAGTTCTACTCCTTCGTTAATAGGCAGATTCTCAACGTACCTGTCTTCAAGAACGCCATATGCCATCGGGGAACCAGATCCTGTAGCTACAGCCTTCTTTTCTTCTATTATTCCGCCTATGGCGTCAAGTGAATATACTCCTGGTCCGTTCTTATCCACACCTCCAACAAGAAGCTGAACAAAATACGGGTAGTACCTGTTGCCGCTCAATATGTTGGCAAGCAGGCTTACAATACCCTTAACTGTCATTGGTTCTTCCCTTCGCATTTTGTA
>JAJRAP010000114.1 GCA_028679855.1 Candidatus Methanoperedens sp. | reverse complement strand
TTCCAGACCTTCGGATGCGGCGCTGCAATCGCCGTATCAAGCATGGTAACGGAAATGGTTAAAGGCATGACCCTCGATGAAGCATTAAAAATAACAAAAGCCTCTCTTGCCGAAGCTCTTGACGGCCTTCCACCTCAAAAGATGCACTGCTCAAACCTTGGCGCAGACGCCCTTCACAAGGCTATCGAGGATTACAGGAGTAAGCAGAAATAGGATAATTGTTAAGATGTATTCTTTTATTTCTTTGTCATTCTATGGCTTGACCGGAGAATCCAGTTCCTTCTTGCTGGATTCCCGCTTTCGCGGGAATGACGTCTTTAACGCACTTAACATTCTTCTGCTCATATAAGTTTGATATGAAACCACTCACTCTCGGTTACTCCCCCTGCCCTAACGATACCTTTATCTTCTACGCCCTGATCCACGGAAGAGTTGATACAGATGCCCTAAAGTTTAAGGAAATCCTCCTCGATGTCGAAACACTGAACCAAAAAGCGCTGAATACAGAGCTCGATTTAACAAAGATTTCATATCATGCATTTGGACATCTGCGTGATAAATACCTCCTTTTGAGGGCTGGCGGAGCGCTCGGAAAGGGATGCGGCCCTCTTGTCGTGGCAAAACATGATTACACAATGCAGGAATTGCGTAAGAAAAAAATTGCTATTCCAGGAAAGTTAACTACCGCTTTTTTGCTTCTTCAACTTTTTGATCCTATGTTTCTAACTCATAACTCAAAACTCAGAACTCAGAACTCCGTCTTTATTGAGATGCCTTTTCATAAAATTATGGATGCAGTGGCAAGAGAAGAAGTTGACGCCGGTTTGATAATCCATGAAAGCAGGTTCACATATCCTTCATATGGACTCAAACAGGTCTTGGATCTCGGCGAATGGTGGGAAAAAGCGACAGGTCTTCCTATTCCGCTGGGATGCATTATTGCAAAGCAGTCCCTCGGCGAAGGCATGAATAAAAATATTAATGCGCTGATCAGACAGAGTGTTGAATATGCATTTAAAAACAGAAGCGAGCCAACAGATTATATTAAAAAAAATTCACAGGAACTTTCTGATGAGGTTATTAACCGGCACATTGACCTGTATGTAAACGATTATTCCCTTGATATCGGACCATACGGGGAAAAGGCGGTGATAGAGCTTTTATCAAGGGCAGAGGATGCGGGTATTATTCCGAAAGCAAAATTTCAATACTAATCCTGGTCCGTAAATTCTGTCCTACTGCTGAAGATTCGTAGAGACCAGTTTTATCACAAGGGGCTTGCCGCCAAAGGAAAACCGTCCTTCACCTCTAATCATGCCGACTCCCTGTGCCACCCAATACTTTATCGTAACGTTTTGAGTTCCATAAGGATCTGCATAGTCCGGTATTACCGTCTGGTGGTCCACTTCCACGATATTAAAATACTTTTTACCCTTAACAACCATACTATCCGTCCAGTTAACAATCTTCCATATTTCAGTAGAAGACACATTACCGTAGAAATTCTGGGTGCTGGTGCCGGCGCCGGGAATTCTAACTTTAACAAAGCCATTTACTGAAGCCCCGACAATTCCCTGCTCATCATAAACATATCCGATTGGAAGCATATCCAGATCATTGCGATCCAGAAACAACTCAACAGGCTTATCAAAGACAATATTTGCGTTAGCTTTAAGATTTGCGCTTTTTCCCATCACAGTTAAAATTATGTTCATATTCATTTCTTCATTGTCTACTAATGTCTTTCCGCCGGACAGTTGAATATTTTCAGTTACCCTCGCATTGAAATTTCCAGAGAAGCTTGTTCCCTGAGCAGAACCGTTGACACTACCCTTAAGAGCTGCCTTACATTTTAAGGTACTTGAATCGATGGTAAGAATGATGTCTCTAAACCTAAAAGACATCCGCACTGAAACTCCATCGACAATCTGATTCATCTTAATAGGCTGGTTCATAACCCGATATCTCCACGATAATATGACAGGCTCTCCAGACATATTTAAAGCAGTAACAGGAAAAAACGATTGACTGAAGGCCGATTTTTTCTTCCACTTTGTAAGGCCGCCGTTTATGTCTCCCTGACAAGCGGTGATATTATCGTCTATTGAATATCCTTTTATCGGACCACTCTTATAATTTTCAGAAAATTTGAATCTTAGGATCTTTGTCCATGTAACTGCCAGGTCTGATGCCGATTGAGTAAACCGGGACCAATAAACTTCCTGCCCTTTTATCGCGATAGTCTCAGTTATGAGGTTATTATCTTCATCAGTTCCCTTGTTAATAAAATAATTCCCTTTAGCCGGAATATACAAATATCCGCTTTCTCCCATCCTGCACATCAGATGGTATATATAAATAACCTGCTTCCCCGGCTCTGCCTGAATCATTTCCAATTGTAATATCTTTCTGCTGTGCGCAACTGCCTTCTGTATAAATGAGACTATAAGTTCCATAAAAACCCGAGTTGTCCGCATGACCTGACTTCGGAAAAAAGAACATAAAGGTCATAATCAAAAAAAATAAACTTCTATTGAATATCCTCATAGCGTGTCTCCTTATTTATTTCTTTATTGTTAATAGCTCAATTGTTGTTGAAATATCCATTGATTACCTTTTCTCAAACGCCAAATAAGATGCGAACACTTTCATTGATAAAATAGCTTATATAAAAACATATACCATAAAAAATGGCAGTTAGCAAACCGTTGTATAAGTTAGAGACATATGCGACAACCCTCCATTTTCAATAATGAACTGCAAGGGGCTTTTCAGTCCCAATGACTTATGCGGTCTCTGTGCATTGTAAAAGATCACATACACTGTAATTCAACATTAAATATAATGTCTGGAATTCTTAGAAGCCCGACGCCAGAGACTTTTTTCCCCCATCTCACCCTCATTACCGAAATCATACAGCCATTTGTTCAATTTGATATAAAAAGAAGCAGTTAAATATAAAAATAATTTACAGTTATTGCCAAGAATAAAATTTAATAAAATTTAAATAAAATTAATCAATTATTTAATTGACAAT